>CAMCUG010000059.1 GCA_945878835.1 Chryseobacterium gleum
TTTTGTATTTATTTAGATGTTTTAGTTGGAAGTGATACCGTACGCATATACAATGCACATTTGCAAAGTTTTCGACTGAAGAAAAAATCACTTGATCTTTTCGATGAAAACATTGACATGAACGAAATTCAGAATGAGAGCAAGCCTCTCTTTATTCAATTGTATCGGTCGTCACTGAAACGCTCTCGGCAAGCGAATGTTCTTGCAGCGCACTTAGAGGCATGCACGTTCAAAGTTATTTTAACAGGCGATTTTAACGATACTCCCATTTCTTATACTTACAATCGATTAACGAGAAAGTTGTTGGATAGCTTTAAAGACGCAGGGAAGGGAATCGGAAGCACCTACCGAGGACCTCTTCTCGGGCTACGTATAGACTACGTTTTACATAGTGAGGGTCTGAAAGCTCGAAGTTACATTACCAGTGAAGCAGGATTTTCAGATCATCATCCAGTGATTGTCAAGTTTTAGAATTCCATTTCAAACGGAAATACTCGTATGGTGTAAGCACGAGAAGAATCATTGCAAGTCCATAGAAAAAATCTTCTATCGGAACACTCCAAATTCGAATGCCTAAATTGAATTGATTGTTGTAGCGCACAATGGCTTCTGTAATTTCTACTTGTGAAGTATTGACTAGATCGTATTCATAAAAATGAAGTCCTGTTAGTATGCCATTCGATATGTAAAAAGGAATAAGCAGAATGAACCATGCAAAGAAGAAGTAACCAAGAAATTCCGATCGGCGTTGAATGTGGAAGAGGAGTAATGCACTGCAAAGAAGAGTTGCGCTGAAGGTATACCAAAGTTCTTTTACTTCTGAGTATACGCAAAGGCATGCGGAAATTAACACAATGGTTGTTCCGGAAATTGTTGTAAATCTTTTTGAAGGAGCCGATTTTTTAAAGTGTCGAACACATTCGAAAGTGAATACACAAGCAAAAGGAACGGCAATGAAAAAGAGCCATTCTTCAACGGGCAGGAGAAACCAGCGAGTGGTTAGTGTGTATGTTGAATTGAAATTCCAAATGCCCCAATGCGTAAATATTATATCCCAAGGAATGTAAATGGCGATCATGGCTAGAAGCCCAACAAACAAAGGCTTGAAGTTTTTGTAAAAGGCAACACTTTTGTGAAAGCTTAAAAAGAACGGACCAGAGAGGCAGAAGAGGTCAACTAATAGGTAAGCGTATTTCGGATTCATTTGGAAGCCTTTGCTTGTTTGAATTTCAGTTCCGCTTTGAAATATTTGAATGGAACGATAAGCATTCCGAAACATTCTGCTTCTTCTTTGAATTGATTTTTATGATGAACCTTGTGCGCTTTGCGAATGGCTCTGAAGTATAGATTGTCGGTCTTGTCGAACCAATGAAATCTTCGGTGAATAAGCACTTCGTGAACCAAGAAGTAACCAATACCATAGGCTAAAATTCCGAAACCAATGAAGGTGCGAAAGTCGTTGCCGTTCATCATTCCAAACATAATAAGCAGCCAACTAGGAACCGCGTAGATTAAAAAGAAGACATCGTTCTTTTCAAAAAATCCAGGTGTGGGTTGGTGGTGATCTTCGTGGAAGTACCACATGAATCCGTGCATAACGAATTTGTGCGTTACCCATGCCATTCCTTCCATAACAAGAAACGTGATAATTACTAGTGCAATGTTCAGTGTCATGATTGAAGTGCATTAAATTCATTTACTCGGTCTAGTGCAATAAGGAACCACGGAGTGAAGTTCTGTGGTGATTTTTTTATTTCGAGTTGAAGTTCTTCCATCCCAACAAACCGATAATCTTCAACTTCTTCAATATTAATCGACGGCATTTGATTCGATGCGCCGAAAAGAACATGGTCAAATTCGTGTTCCGTTAATCCGTTTGCAAATTCTGCCTTGTACACAAATGTGAATATAGGCATCAGCAAACACTGCATTCCCATTTCTTCTTGTAATCTCCTATTCGCTGCATCTAAAACACTTTCGTTTTCTCTTGGATGGGAGCAACAGCTGTTGGTCCAGAGTCCGCCACAATGATATTTCGACGAGGCTCTTTTTTGAAGAAGCAACTCTTTTTCTGAATTGAAAATGAAAATTGAAAATGCTCTATGCAAGACCCCTTCAACATGGGCTTGTTGTTTTTCCATTGTTCCAATGGCGTTGTCTTGCTCGTCGACAAGGACTACAAATTCCATCACAATTGACTGTATTTAGCTTTTAGGTCTGCGCTTATGTTTTCACTGTGAATCATAAACTGAATCACGATTCTCCAAAAGGCTTTTGTCTTGTTCATCTTCCCTGAAGAAAGTGATTGATAAATGTAATAAGAATCTTCGTCTAGTTTGTCATGATATTGCAACATCCAAGGCGCCTTGTCCTGAACAGAATATCGGAGAAAGCGCAATTCTTCATTCCAATAATCATTGGCTATCGCTTTTTCTAGCAGATCTTTTCCACGACTAAAATAACTGAGTTTATCTGCTGGGTTTGAAACAAGTTCGGCGTACATAGCTGTGGCTACTCCAAAGTAAGCTTGTTGTGTATTATTTCTATTTGACAGGTTTCCGCAGTAATTGTAGAACTCTTGTTTAGCAGGTTCATTCTGCGCCGCAATAAATAATTTCTGACATTGAATTTCTTGTCCAAGTGTTGTTTGGTAAATACAAAGAAATAGAATCACTGTGAATGATTTTCCAACAACCAATTTCATTAGAGTAAATTTAGGTTGTGTTGTAGATAGGTTTTTGCAAGAAGTGCAATTTTCTTAGGATTCGCAACGCGAATACGTTCTTTTAAAATTCTTTCGCAGGGCAGTGCTTGTATTTTAAGAAATAATTTATAATAATATTTGAATGCAATGAGCACACCAAATCTTGCTTCTTTCGGAAGTTGAAGTACACCAATGTAGGCAAGTCTAAAATCTTCTTTAATTTCTTTTTCAATTGCCTTTTTCGTTGGTTCATCGAAATGCGTCATGTCTACATTAGGAAAATATACTCTACCTAAGGCGTTGTAATCTGCATGTAAATCACGTAGGAAGTTAATCTTCTGAAATGCTGCTCCGAGCTTCATGGCGGAAGGTTTTAACTTTTCATATTCCGACTGATTTCCATTTACAAAAACGTGCAAGCACATTAATCCAACCACTTCCGCAGATCCAAGAATATAGGTTTCGTATGAAGCACGGTCATGTTCCATTTGGTGAAGATCCATTTCCATACTCTTCAAAAAAGTATCTACAAGTTCCCATTCCAAATTGTACTTGTGGAAGGTGTTTTGAAAGGCATTCAAAATAGGGTTCAATGAAATACGCTCCTCAATAGCAAGCACAGTGTCTTTGCGGAAGCGTTCCATGAGCTCGTGCTTCTCATAGTCGTGAAAAGTATCTACAATTTCATCAGCGAAACGCACGAAACCATAAATCGCATAGATAGGATTTCTGATTTCTTTTCCAAGTGTACGAATGCCAAGGCTAAAGCTGGTGCTGTAAGCATGGGTGGTTAGCTTACTGCAATCGAAGGAAACGCTGTCGAATAGTGGTTTTCCTGTCATGATATTATGATTGAAAAAGAAGTTTGTTCATGGTCTCGGCGGCAAGTTGTCCACTGATAATGCTAGGAGGCATTCCAGGACCAGGGACAGTAAGTTGTCCAGCATAGAATAAGTTGCTTAATTTTTTACTTCGCATGGAAGGTTTTAAGATTGCCGTTTGTTTCAATGTGTTGGCTAGTCCATAGGCATTACCTTTGAAACTGTTGTATTCTGATATAAACTCTTCGTGAGCAAAGCTTCTTTTGTAAACGATATTTTCACGAATGGACTCTCCAGTTCTTTTTTCAATGCGGTCGAACATGTTTTGAAGATACTTGTCTCTTAGCGATTCATCACTTGTCAAATCAGGAGCGACAGGAACCAATAAAAAAATGTTTTCACAATTTTCTGGAGCTAAAGTCTTATCTGTAATCGAAGGCACACAAGCATAAAACAAAGGTTGGGTGGGCCATTGCGGATTGTCGTAAATTTCTCTAGCGTGTTGATCGAAAGGCTCATCGAAAAACAAATTGTGATGAAGTAGATTGTTTACACGCTTGTTTACGCCGAGGTAAAACAGTAAGGAAGATGGCGACATTGTGCGTGAGTTCCAATAATCCTCAGAGTAGGAGCGGTCGTTTGGGGCAAGCATTTTCGTTTCCACATGATGGTAATCTGCCCCGGCAATGATTGCGTCAATTTCGAAATTTCCTGATGAAGTAATTAGGCGCTTTGCTTTTCCATTGAGAGATTCAATTTGAGTGACAGTATTGTTGTAGTGAAATGTTACGCCCAGTTTTTTCGCCACTTTTTCCATGGCCTTCGGGATTTCCCCCATTCCCCTCTCGGGATACCAAGTGCCCAATTCAATATCGGCATAGTTCATTAAACTGTAGAGAGCTGGGGTTTTGTCTGGTTTAGCTCCGAGGAATAAAACGGGAAATTCTAGCAATTGAATAATTTCTGGATGCTTGAAGTATTTCCGAATGTGCGATGAAATTGAATTGAAGAGATGAATGCGCACTGCTGCTTTGAGAAGCTTCAGGTCTAAAAATTCTGTTGCTGAAAGAGACGGCTTCCAAACGAATTCACCCATTCCCGTCTCGTATTTGTATTTGGCTTCAGCAAGAAACTTTTTGAGATTTTCTTTGCTGCCGGGCTCAATGACCTCTAGTTTATCACCGAGCTCATTGGCTGAAGCTGGGATATCTAAAATTTTGTTTGACAAGTAAACGCGATAGGATGGGTCTAATCTCTGTAATGAGTAATAATCACTTCTTTTTTCGCCGTATTGCTCGAAGAATTGCTCGAATACTTCTGGCATCCAGTACCAACTCGGCCCCATATCGAAGGTGAAACCTTCTTTTTCAAAAACCCTACATCTTCCGCCCGGTGTTGAATGTTTCTCAAACACATGTGCTTCGTAGCCCAGTTGAGCCAACCTACATGCAGCGGATAATCCAGCGAATCCAGCACCAATTACGGCAACTCGTTTACTCATAATCTATGAAACATCAAAGTCTAATTTTTGTTCTATGTTAAACGGAAATAGAAGAGTCGAGGGTAAATATAAGTCGAAGATTTATCGGACTTTAATTTTCCGCCCAATTTTTAAATTGGTCGTAGTCTTAATTTTATTCAGTTTACAGAGCTTAGAAACCGTAGTTCGGTTCTTTGCGGCAATAGAGTAAAGGGTGTCGCCGCGTTTTACAGAGTGATATTTATTTCCTGAATTTCCTTTCGAATTGTTATTTGCGGTAGGAGCTGTTGGCGGGTTTGTTGGAGCGTTGAGTTTCTTTTTTGTAAGTTCGAATACAGTCGATTTCAAGGCCTTTTGATTAGGGGTAATCAGATAAGCCGGGTCAAATGGATTTCCGAGATATCGTGTTTCAAAATGGAGATGAGCCCCGTATGATCTTCCAGTATTTCCACCCAATCCAAGCATATTCCCAGCCTGAACGTATTGCCCAGGCACTACCATTCTTGCCGACATATGGGCGTAAAGTGTTTCTAGACCGTTGGGGTGACGCACCACTACAACATTGCCATAAGTGTCGCTAAATTGAGAAATGCGGACGAGTCCTTCAAACATGCTGTAAACAGGGTCTCCCGTGTCTAAGTCTAAATCTAAACCCGCATGAAGTCGACCCCATCTCGGTCCGAATGGCGATGTCTGTCTTCCGATGTCTGTCGGAAACGCGAAGTCACAAGAGTCAATAATCAGCTGAAAAATGAGCGCTGAATCGTTTTGGAAATTAACATTACGCTTCTTGTGCCAAATGTTTTGGGTATCCCAATTTTGGTAATTTGCGTAACTTGGAATAGTGGTTAGCGAATCTGAAAGTCCTTTTAGATCAAGGTTAATGTTCGGTAAATTAGGAGTAGGGTAAATAGTAACTTTCTTGGTCTTAAGGTATTCTAAAGCATTTGACCAAGAAGTTGTGTCTGCCATCATCTCGAGGGCAGATTCTAAATACCCGGATGGCTGGGCATAGGAAATGGTGCCGAGCAGCACAACACTTATTGTGAAAAAAAGTCTCCTAAACATTGGTTTCAAAAATAAGGATTAATTTCTTAACACAATTTGGAATAAATTTTCGGACATTTGCAAAATGAATAAAGTTGATTTACTTGTCGTTTCGGCGCATCCAGACGACGCGGAAATTAGTGCAGCCGGAACAATTATTAAATATGTTAAGGAAGGGAAGACAGTGGCGTTGATAGATCTCACACAAGGTGAGCTTGGTACAAGAGGTAATGCTGAATTGCGAATGGCTGAAGCAGAAAATGCTTCTCGAATTATGGGGAGTCATTTTAGAGAAAATTTGGAAATGGCAGATTGCTTTTTCACAGATACTCCTGAAAACAAAACGCTGATAATTGATGCTATTCGAAAATATAGACCTGAAATAGTTTTCACGAATGCACTTCGTGATCGTCACCCCGATCATGCGAGAGCAGCCAAATTAGTCGCTGATTGTTGCTTTTATGCGGGACTTCCGAAAATTGTAACGAATTACCAAGCGTGGCGTCCACGTGCATTGTATCATTTCAATCAAGATTATTACAATACGCCTGATTTCGTCATTGACATAACGGAACACATGGATCAGAAAATTGAAACTCTGAAGGCTTTTTCAAGTCAGTTTTTCGATCCGAATGCGGAAGATCCCAAGACACCAATTTCAGGAAGGGAGTTCTTCGATTTCATAAAAGGCAGAGGCCTGGATTTCGGCAGGTTAGCAGGTTATCAATACGGCGAAGGATTTGTTGCATCTCGACCCATTGGAATGCGCGATGTTTTCAACTTAGATTGAGAACTCCTTTTTCTTCAATCTGAAAAAAAGTAAAATCTGCACAAGACTCTGAGACATAAAGGCAGCCGATGCCGCTATGCACGCGCCATTTAAATGATTCGTTGGAATGAGCAATAAAGAGCAAAGTATTGCAACAGCGAACCCTGTTAATGCAGAGTAAAAGTTATATTGATGAAGGCCTCTTCCAGAAAATAAATGCGCAAATGAAACAGTAATTGAGTTCGCAACAATTCCGGGTACTAGAAAGAAAAAACCTTCTTTAATAAATGCGATGTCGAAGTCCACGAATGGTGCTAGCCACTTGTTAGGAACAACTAAAAAGCAGAGTGTGCCGAAGACAGTTGTTGTTGCACCAAGCACTAAGTAGCGTTTGGTAAGCAAAAGGTGTTCACTGAAATTTGAAGATTGCGCAACGCGAGATGCAAGAATAGAAGACAAGCTTTTCACGACTGACCAGAGCGCTTCAGCTACATACATAAGAACGGAAAAAACGCCCGTAAAAATTTTCCCTTCGGCGCCAAGATTCTCTAGAAAATACAAGTAAGAACGTTGATTTCCTAAATGGAAAATATTCCCCAATTGCGCATAGCCACCAAGCTTTGCAGTTTGCTGTAAATCGGTTTTCGATAAATCGAAACGCATCTTTTTCCAGACATGTGGAGTGTGATAAAACCCCACAGAGGCCGTAACAATAAATGAAAGAAGTTGTCCGGAAATGAAGGCCATTATTCCCCAATCTGTGGTGAAATAAAAACACGCCACGAAGAACAATGAAGAAACAGATTGTGTGAAAAGTAGAATTTGATAAGATCCTATTTTTTCTTTTCCAAGTAAGATCATTTGTTGCAATACGAAGAGTGATTGTAAGGTTCCGAGGAGTAGTGTAAATCCAATGAAAGGAGCTCCAAGGGCGAGCAATAAAACAAAGGTTATACTTGCGCTTATGACAATCCAAACAATGGAAGGCAATGCAATTTTGTTTTCGCCCATTCGCGGGATTAAATAGATGAGCGCTCCTCCGCCTATAAACTGACTCAGGGTCGCAACGATAAGAATTCCGAAATTGATTAACGCAATGGTTCCTTGTCCTTCAACATGAACGAAATGCAAATTCATTAGCACTAGAAGTAGCGCCGAAATCATTCCAAACGCGCGATTCAATATGGAAAGAAATTCTAGTTTCTTCATATTTGCAGTGCTTGATCGTAGGCATTCATGAATTGTTTTCCAACCGATTCGTATGAAAAATAATTCGTTGCATAATAAGAAATTTCTTCGCGATTTACCTCATTCATTTCCCTGTGAGATTCACTCAGTGC
>CAMCUG010000060.1 GCA_945878835.1 Chryseobacterium gleum
ATTGGTGGAGGTGCATGAAACGCCTTGCGAATTTGAAATTCGTTCGAGTAATTTGGAAATGCTTCAATCGTTATTGAAACCCTATTGTGATCAGGTAAGCGTTTTCAGATTGTCAGACGACGAGCAAGAGACCACGCATTTCATTCAACATGAATTAGAAAATTTTGATATCGTTTGTTTTTCAGGAGGAGTATCGAAAGGCAAATACGATTTCGTTGCCAAGGCGCTAGAGGGGAATGGAATTCAAAAACACTTTCACGGTGTAAAGCAGAAACCGGGAAAGCCTTTTTTCTTTGGAAGCAAGAACGAAACTGTTGTCTTTGCTTTTCCTGGCAATCCAATGTCAGTCTTGCACTGCGCAACGCGGTATTTGCTTCCGCATTTAAGAAATCAATCTGTAGAAAATGTGCGGTGCACTTCAACCCACAAGAATGCATCTGATTTAACGGTGTATGTTCCCGCGTTCATTTCAACCAACAAAGATGGAAATAGAATCGCATCTATTGTTCGTCAGAATGGATCAGGCGATTACATGGGCGCGCTAGGTTCGAACGGATTTATTGAAATTCTTCCGAATACGGAAGTGAAAGAAAACGATGTGCTTTCGTTCTACAAATTCTAACCTCCAACCGAGGCCATACTCTGAAAGTTCTTCGTGACTTGCATTTCTTCTGCAGCGAATCCGTCTTTCGGTTTTGTTAAACAGGCCGCCTCTAATGCATGTTGAATTTCTTCGTTCGATTTCCCATCACGTAGTAAGGTGCGAAGTAGGAGCGAAGGTGGAGCGTACAAGCAAGACTTAACAAATCCTTCGGGCGTAATGCGAATGCGATTGCACGTCCCGCAAAACGTTCTGCTGTAGGCAGCAATAATTCCTACCTGACCGGCATGTCCGTCTATGGTGTAATTCTGAGCGGTAGCGCCAGATTCAAAAGGTATGGGAGTTAACGTCGGAAAATGTTGCGCCAATTCTTGCTCTAACTTCTTCCAATTCCATTTCACGGCATGGTGATATTCCTTTCCGTTGAAGGGCATTTCCTCAATGAAGCGAACACGAACATCTTTGTCTTTCGTGAGCTGCGCAAGTTCGAGTATATCTTCTTCGTTGTGGTGTTCAAGAATGACAGCGTTTATGCTCGTTTTTATTTTATGCTGAAGAAGTTGTTCGAGTGTTTCTCGAACCTTATGCACTTCATTGCGTTTGGTCATGGAATGAAAACGCTCGGCATTCAAAGAGTCGATACTTAGGTTTACTCCATTCCAAGGCAGTTGAAAAAAAAGTTCTGAATTTTTCTCATTGAACGTCCCATTCGTAGTAATGCTAATGGAATGAAAGGCTTTCATTTGAAAAGCATGTTCCGCTATTTCGAAAAAATCTCCGCGTGAAGTGGGTTCTCCGCCTGTAAAACGAATTTTTGTAATTCCGCTTGCGGCTAGCACGTTCAACATTTTTTTCCATTCGGAAGTCGAAAGCAATTGCGCGTTCTTCAACCACTTCAATCCTTCTTCAGGCATGCAATAGGTGCAACGCAAATTACACTTGTCGGTGACAGCAAGACGCGCGTAGGTAAGTGTTCTTCCGAAGGAATCGTTCAACATGAAAAAAAATTAAGCTTGAAATCCGTTCCGAAAGTAAGCTAAATCTTTTTCTACTGATATTAAGAGCATCTTTCCGTCTATGGTAAACTCTTTGTGCCATGCTTCTTTGTTAGAAGACAGGAAAGTCTGCATTTCGAAATCGGGAATGTGCAGTTCCACTTCAGGAGCGCTCCAAATCATTTCGCTGTTCTGATCAATCGAAGGGAAAATGCGAAAGGTGAGTTCAACACCGTGAAAAATAATACAGCTCACTTCAACGGCTTTACTTTTTTTTAGAAGTTCGGATTCTTTTTCCGTGATTCGAAAGCGAAGTGAATTTTGTTTGATGCGAACTTTCATTTCAACCCAATTTCTGCCAGGCGTTGATTTAAGAAATCTTCAGCGGTAATAGGAAGGTATTGAGCCTGTTCCCCTTCTTTAATGCAGGAAGGAAGACAGTCTAATTTCATTTCATTTCTAGGGTGAAGGAAGAATGGAATGCTAAATCTTGGCGTGTCCCATTTTTCTCTTGGTGGATTTACCACGCGATGCGTTGTGCTTTTCAACTGGTTGTTCGTTAATCGTTCAAGCATGTCGCCCACATTCACAACAATGTGATCGGGCAATGCCGTAACAGCTACCCATTCGTTTTGTTTGTTCAAGACTTCCAATCCGTCTGCACTAGCACCAATAAGCAGTGTAATTAAATTAATGTCTTCATGCTGACCCGCACGAACAGCATCTTTCGGTTCTGAAGTAATAGGCGGGTAGTGAATAGGACGAAGGATACTGTTGCCTTCATGAATATGAGCGTCGAACCAATTTTCTTCCAATCCCAAATGAAGAGCAATGGCTCTGAGCATATGTCGACCCGTGTTTTCAAGGCCTTTGTATGCTTCCAATCCAATGCTTAAGAATTCAGGTAGTTCGTCGACAGGAATATTATCGGGATAAATGTCTTTGTTTCCTTCGTTAACAACCTGACCAAAATGCCAGAACTCTTTCAGGTCTCCGGCATTGGAATCTTTCGCATGTTCCTTTCCAAAACTCGTGTAACCGCGCTGTCCAGACAAGTCGTTGCGCTCGTATTTCAATTTCACTTCAGTAGGAAGAGCGAAAAATTCTTGTACCGATTGGTACAGGTTTGAAATGAGTTGGTCGTTGATTAAAGAATTTTTGACAGCAACAAATCCTATTTCTTCGTAGGCATGACCTAAGGTATTTACAAACTGTTGCTTCTCTTCGGCAGTGCCGTTTAGAAAATGCGCAAGATCCACTGAAGGAATGCCCATGGGAAGATTGTTCGACATAGCAAGGTATTTCTACAAATCTAATTGAAGAAGCCTTGTTTAAAAAATACTTTTGATTAGATTTCGAACGAGAGGCCGTTAATAGAAATTAGGCGCTGAACAGGAATGCGATGATTACACTCGGTATAAATAATCTCTTCTTGCTTCTCTTTCTTAAGATCAACAATCTTCGTAATTAATTCTTGTATTTTTCCGTCTAGCAAGAATTGAATTTTTACTTTTTTAAACATACCTCGTTTTTTACAAACTAACTCGTCCTAGATGAAGGTATCATGAATTCTATATTACCAAATCTTGAAGAGTAGTGCATGTAGAATGTCGTTTTATTGCTCAATTGCTTTACATTCCCTTATTATCTTCGCCGCATGTATCCTACTTTATATCATGTCTTTTACGATTGGTTCGGTGTCGAATGGTCTTGGGCGAAAATGCTGAATAGTTTCGGTTTCTTTGTTGCGCTTGCCTTCATAGCAGCGAGTTATACGCTTACGCTGGAATTAAAGAGAAAAGAATCGCTTGGACTTATAAAAGGCGGAGTAAGGAAAGTTATCATTGGAGGATCGCCGAACATGATGGACATCTTCTTTTCTGGATTGATGGGATTTATTCTCGGTTGGAAGGTGATTTACTTGTTGTTGAACAGCGCACGCTTATTCAACGGCGTTAATTCTCCTCAGCATATAATCTTTTCAAAAAGCGGTTATCCTTTATTGGGTTTGCTTGTGGGTGGTGGATATGCCTATTACCGTTATTACACCGAGAAAAAAAAGCAATTGCCTCATCCTGAAGAGAAAATGGAATCGTTCTCTGCAGGGGAATACACAGGTACAATTACATTTTTAGCGGCTATTGGCGGATTGGCTGGAGCGAAGTTGTTTCACTTATTTGAAAACCCCGCAGAGCTTCGCGAATTTTTCACTCACCCATCACTCGAAAGTTTCATTAGCGGATTAACGGTTTATGGAGGATTAATCTTAGGAGCCATAGTGGTTTTAACGTTTGCTAGAATGAAGAAAATACCTATGTTAGCCCTATCAGACGCCGCAACTCCGGGAATGATATTGGCCTACGGTATTGGTCGCATGGGTTGTCACACTAGCGGAGATGGGGATTGGGGAATTGAAAACCTAAGTCCAAAGCCAGGTTGGCTTTCTTGGTTACCCGATTGGGCGTGGTCATATGACTATCCGAATAACGTGAATAGAGTTGGAGAGTTTATGACTTCCGATCAGTATGCAGGCTACGGAACGCATTTGGTTCCAGGGGTATTCCCAACACCGTTGTATGAGATTGTTGCGGCAGTTGCCATCTTTATATTCTTATGGTCTATTCGGAAGCGCGTTAAAGCTGCCGGAGTAATAACCGCGCTGTATCTAATCTTCAACGGATTGGAGCGTTTCTTCATAGAAAAGATTCGGGTGAACAATAAATTCGATTTTTTAGGTGTTCAAGCGACACAGGCGGAAATAATTGCAGTCCTATTTATGCTAGGAGGAGCCGTTTTGCTCTATTTTTCGCTACGAAAGAAAAAAGCTGACTCGGGCTCATTCGCCTCTAAAACAGCAGTTTAATGAATAAATGTGAATGAAAAAATGTTTTTTTTCTTGATGTTTAAAGAAAGTTAGTATTACATTTGTCCCCCGTTTGAGTGTAGGAAAGACAACATTTTAGAAACATAAAAACTTACAGATATGGCAGTTGAAATTACAGACAGCAATTACAGTGAATTAGTAGATGGTTCAGACAAGGTAGTGATGATTGATTTTTGGGCAGAATGGTGTGGACCATGTAAATTGGTTGGACCTATCGTTGATGAGTTGCATGCAGAGTATGACGGTCGCGCGGTAGTAGGTAAAGTAAACGTAGATAACAATCCAGAAATCAGTGCGAAATTTGGAATTAGAAATATCCCTACAATCATTTTCGTGAAAAACGGAGAAGTTGTGGATAAGAGTGTTGGTGCTGTTCCAAAGAACGTACTTGCCGAAAAGCTTGATGCTATACTGGTATAGTTTCATTTTTTTTTTTTTTGAAAGAGGACTTCGGTCCTCTTTTTTTTACTATAAAAGTGGTATTGCACTTCTAAGAAGAGTATTCTTTCTTTGCAATTGAGAATTAATCTAAATAGAATCGATGGGAAAGAGTTTGTATACCTTAATAGCCTGTTTCATAGCGTTGAATGTCATGGGGCAAAAAGATACATTGCCGAAATACACGACCCAATTCATTGAAATTAAAGTGACAGTTCTTGATGAAACTGGCAATCTACCTGCTATTGACGGTGTGCGTATTTATGGAGGAAAGAAAACTTCTTTTATTTCTCCAGAGAAATTGAACATAGACTTGTCTTCGAACAATTCGCGGCAGTTGTTTGGAAGAATTCCCGGGATAATGGTTTGGGAAAGCGATGGAAGCGGAATTCAAACCGGAATTGCCACTCGCGGTCTAAGTCCAAACCGCTCATGGGAATTCAACATGCGTCAAAATGGGTATGATATTTCTTCCGATGTTTTCGGATATCCCGAAGCGTATTACACTCCTCCAGCAGATGCCGTTGCAAAGATTGAAGTGCTAAGAGGTGCAAGCAGCCTTCAATACGGTCCGCAGTTCGGCGGAATGATTAACTACGTTTTCGATTCTGCTCCCGCAATAAACGGAAGCAAGACGAAAATTCGACAGTCCTTCGGGTCTTATGGTCTATTCAACAATTTCATAAGCACAGGCCTTCGCAAGAACAAGTTTTCTTTTTACTCATTTTATCACAGAAGATCGGCAGACGGTTGGAGGGAGAATAGCGCATATACGACGCAAACAGGATTCATTTCTGTAGGATACGATTTCAACGAAAAGGTGAAAGTGAAAGCGGAGTATACCCATTCAGATATGCTTAGTCAACAAGCGGGCGGACTCACCGACACTCAGTTTCAGGATAATGCACAACAGAGTTTTCGATCAAGAAATTGGATGAGTATTCCCTGGAACCTCATGAATGTTCAATTGGATATTAACGCTTCGGAAAAATTTCAACTTGAAATAAAAACATTTGGATTGCTTGCAACCCGAAGCAGTGTTGGGTTTCTAGATCCGATAACCACAGCGGATGTAATTCTTTCCACAACGAATGATTATGCGGCAAGAAGATTAGACGCCGATAAATATCAGAACATTGGAACGGAATTGCGCGGAAAGTATGAGTTCAAATTATTCGGAAACAAGCAGACACTTGCTTTCGGAGCACGCGCTTATCAAGCGAAAACATTTCGTCATCAGAAAGGAAACGGCACAACCGGTTCCGACTTCAACATGAACATAGATTCATTGGGATATAAAGTGAATTACGTTTTCGGAACGAAGAACTATGCGCTCTTTGCTGAGCAAGTCCTTTATGTTGGTAAGAGAATTTTATTGGTGCCAGGTGTTCGTTTCGAACAAATTGCGGCTTCAGGAAGTGGAACAGTGAATTACAACAGTGGAGATATTCCTTTACAAGAGCGAACCGTTTCAAAAGTGCTCGCAGGAATAGGAGCAGAGTTCCATTTGAACGAAAAAAATGAAATTTACGCGAATGCTTCTCAGGCCTTTCGTCCAATGACATTCTCAGAGGTGGTTCCTTCAGCCACAACAGACGTAATAGATCCGAACTTAAAAGACAGCGAGTCGTTGAACATTGACTTTGGCGTGCGTGGTTCATGGAAGAACTATGTGAGTTACGATGTGAGTGTATACCAAATGAATATTCAAGATCGAATCGGAAGCTATTCGCAGAATAGTATTCGCTATGTAACGAACATTGGTGCTTCACTTTCGAAGGGTATTGAATTGTATGTTGAAGGAAATGTGCTGAGTGAATTCAAAGAAGGTATATGTGGAAGCCTTCAGCCGTTCGCGTCCATTTCCTACAACGAAGCGACATACACGAGTTGGAACGATCCAACTGTTCTAGCGGGATCTTCTTCTGACCGAACCAATAAAACAGTTGAGAATGCGCCACGCCGAATTCAACGTTATGGTTTGACTTACAAACTGAAAGGATTCAGCGCGACGTATCAATTAAATAAAGTGAGCGAAGCGTTTGCCGACGCCTTGAATACGATTGTTCCGAATGCGGCTGCAACATCGGGTTTGATTCCGGCTTATGAAGTGAGCGACTTGAGTTTTGGCTACAGTGGCAAAGAGAATTATACGCTTCAAGTGGGAGTGAACAACCTCTTCAACGAAAGTTATTTCACAAGAAGGTCCGGAGGTTACCCTGGCCCTGGATTATTACCTTCGAATGGAAGAACTTTCTTCTTCACCTTCGGAATTCAGATTTAATTTTAGATTAATCTGACGTACAATAAAATAATGTTTGTTACAATTTTGAATTGAGAAGTCTTCCCGATTCAACCAGTTTTTTTAGAAGGGGAGAACGTCGCATGGCCTCTAATAAATTCAGATGCCCCACATGGTGACAGTCGGTGCCTATGAAATCGACTAAATCAGCTTCGATCAAGCGTTCTGAAATGCGCTTTACTCCAGGTCCATAATGACCGGTTAAGCAGTTCGTGTTAATCTGAATATGAACTCCGCGGTCTGCCACTTCCTCGTATTTCGAGAAGTTGGTGTGCCAATATTCGTAACGTTCTGGATGCGCAAGAATGGGCTTGTATTCATTCAATTGCAGATTGAAAACAGCGCGTTTGTAATTGATCTGCTCGGTATCGAATGACAATTCAAACAAAACGTATTTATCTCCAAAACTCAAGATGTCATCTTTGGCAATCAACTCTTCAAAGTGCTCATCTACGTAGTATTCTGCAGCAGCTTGAAATTCAACATCAATTCCGCGAGCTAACAATTCCGCTTTAACTAGGGCTTCCTTTTCACGAATTATTTCGGTCGTGTTTTTATACATGTCCCAAAAAATATGCGGAGTGGTAATGAGCTTTTTAAAGCCCATGCTGTGCAATGCTGAAATGAGTTCAATGGAATTTTCCATGTCAATCGAACCATCGTCAATTCCCGGAAGCAAATGGCTGTGCATATCGGCAACAATAGGAGAGAAGCTTAGCGCTTCATCCAATTGAGGATTTTTCTTTTTGAAGAGGTTTCCGAATGCCGACATTTTTCTAATTATTACTCGCTAAGATAGCTCAATCGAATCGGTTGTTTTAGTTTATGTTGAAACGGAATCCAACGCGGAACCAACGTCCAGGCATTTCAATGTACCCTTGAT
>CAMCUG010000061.1 GCA_945878835.1 Chryseobacterium gleum
AAAGAGCAGAAGATTCACATCAACACGTTTAGATTGGATTCAACCTATCAGACTGTTGCTTTCGGAGACATTAAAGAGACTGATCAATTCTTCCTATCACCTGCGTTCGAATATTATGGAAAATTCGAATTGTACGCGAGTAATCCGAACTTGACTTTCAATGGAGGTGTTCGCATTCTGCACAACTGCAATAGCATTGCTCGAACCTTCTTCAAATTCAAATCGGAAATTAATCCTTTGGAAATATATATCCCGGTTGACAGCACCTTGCGCGATATGACCATGTCTAAATTGGGTGTTGGTGTTATTGTGAAGGACGAACCACCCATGAAAATATATCCCGGATTCTTGAGTGCGAAACCAAACAAGAAAGACCACGGACTTATTGAATCAACAGGTTATTTGTATTTCGACAAAGGCAAAAAGACCTACTACATTGGATCGAAGGAAAAGATTCGTCAACCGAAATTACCTGGGCAATTACTGGGGTTGAATACTACTACTTGCGTGTTAACTGGAGATGGTGTTATGGACTTCAATGTAGATTATGGAATGATGACCATGAAGTCTGTTGGAACGGTTCATTTTCAATCGAACGACTCAACATTGAATGCGCAAAGCACAACGTTGTTGAACTTCCCGTTCGATGAGGGCGCACAAAAACATTTGTCAGAAAAATTCATCAATGCTGCAAATTTAGACCCCATCGATTTGACCAAAACGCAATTTGAAAAAAGTTTAGTCGAGTTCTTAGGAACTGAGAAATCCGATAAGATTATAGCCGACATGGCTTTAGACGGCTCGCTGAAAAGGCTTCCTGAAGAGCTTCAGCAATTCTTCTACTTCGGAGATTTGAAGTGGTTGTGGAACGAGGAATTGGAGACATTCTCTACTTCCGGGCCATTAGGAATTGCCAGCATGGGCAAGAAACAAATTTTCAAGTACACCAAAGGACTCATTGAAATTGAAAAACGCAGGAGCGGTGATATTTTCCGTTTGTATTTGGAAATTGATGGCGCTACTTGGTACCTGTTCGAGTACAAATTAAATATACTCACTGTTATCAGCTCTGACGCTGAATTCCTAACTATTCTAACTGCCGTGAAAGATGATGGCAGACGTTTTGAAGATGGCAAGAAGAGATTCGCCTGGTCTATGCTCGCTTCAAAGAAAAAACGAGACGACCTTTTAGATAGATACCCTGAATTAAATCAGTAAAAAAAGGGCCGCAAGGCCCTTTTTAATTTCTATTTATTAGACCTATTTCAATATGCTCTTTCCCGGAAAATAAGCCATCTTACCTAACTCTTCTTCAATACGTAATAACTGATTGTATTTTGCAACACGATCAGAGCGAGAAGCAGAACCCGTTTTAATCTGTCCCGTATTGAGCGCAACGGATAGGTCTGCAATAGTGGTGTCTTCCGTTTCCCCACTTCTGTGAGACATAACTGAAGTGTATCCAGCTCTGTGAGCCATGTTCACCGCGTCTATCGTTTCTGTCAACGAACCAATTTGGTTCACTTTAACTAAAATGCTGTTAGCTATGCCCTCCTCTATTCCACGCGAAAGACGATTTACGTTCGTAACGAATAAATCGTCGCCTACTAACTGCTGAGTATCACCTAATTTCTCTGTCATTAATTTCCATCCGTCCCAATCATCTTCAGAACATCCGTCTTCAATCGAAACAATCGGATAACGCTTGCACCAATCTGCCCAATAATCTACCATTTGTGAGCTGGTAAGATTTTCGCCTGTCGATTCCAAGTGATACAACTTCGTTTCTGGATTGTAGAACTCCGTTGACGCGCAATCCAATCCCAACACTATATCCTCTCCTGCTTTATATCCAGATGCTTCAATCGCTTGCATAATAGTCTGAAGCGCTTCCTCATTACTGTTAAAGTTTGGAGCGAATCCGCCTTCGTCGCCAACGTTCGTCATGTGACCTTGTTTTTTCAAAACAGCTTTCAAGTGATGAAAAACTTCTGCTCCCATGCGCAAGGCTTGACTAAATGTTTCAGCACCCACCGGAAGAATCATGAATTCCTGAACGTCTACTTTATTGTCTGCATGCGCACCACCGTTAATAATATTCATCATAGGAACCGGAAGTGTGTTTGCACTCACTCCACCTATGTATCTGTATAGACTTAATCCAGAAGTCTCTGCCGCCGCTTTCGCTACAGCTAACGAAACACCTAGAATTGCGTTTGCACCTAAAACACTTTTGTTCTCTGTGCCATCAATTGCGCACATGGCCATATCTATTAGGTTCTGCTCGAATACAGAAGCACCTTCCAATTCTTTGTTTAATACTTCATTCACATTTTGTACAGCGCGCATAACACCTTTACCGAGGTATTGCGTCTGATCACCATCGCGAAGCTCTACCGCTTCGTGCATGCCTGTGCTTGCTCCTGAAGGAACAGCAGCGCGACCAACAGTACCTTGGTCTGTAATTACATCGACTTCAATTGTTGGATTACCTCTCGAGTCGAGGATTTGTCTTGCATGAATGTGAGCAATGTTAGCCATAAAAAAATTGTATTTGTAGCAAAGATAAACAAGACGAACGAATTACTTATTGTAATTTTTACACTAAGTTCTATCTGCTTGTTCTTTTGGCTCCGCCTCGACTACTCTTTCCTGAATTACCGCGACTGCTACTTCCCTTGCTCGGTCCGTTGCGGAAGGTTCGCTCACCGGGTTTGGCGTGAGATTTACTTCCTGCTTTAAATCTTGGTTTCGATGATGACGGTGAGGATGCAGAAGTACTTGTTCTTGGCTTCGGCTTGGGTTTTGGTTTCGGCTTAGGCTTGTCTGGATCGCTCGAAGCTTTCTTCTCCGGAGCTTCTGATTTCGATTTTTCCAAATACTTATTCAACAATCTCATTTCATCTTCTTCCAAAGGTCTGAATTCACCCACCTGAAGCCCTTGTATGCCAATGTGCATAATTCGAACACGTTCTAACTTCGTGACTGTATATCCAAAGTGCTCACACATTCTTCGAATCTGTCTGTTCAGTCCTTGTATAAGTGTAATTCGAAATACAAACGGAGTTTCAACAACTACTTTGCAGCGACGTGTTTGAACACCCAGAATAGGAACACCTTGACTCATCTTCTCTGCGAAGTCCGCAAACAACGGACGGTCCACACTCACGATGTATTCCTTTTCATTTTTGTTTCCTGCTCGAAGAATCTTGTTAACTAAGTCGCCATTATTCGTCAAGAGAATAAGTCCTTGAGAATCCTTATCTAATCTTCCAATCGGAAAAATACGTTCGCTGTAGCTTATGTAATCTATGATGTTGTTCTTCTCTACTTTATCTGTAGTAGAAACAACACCCATAGGCTTGTTGAAAGCCAAAACCAAATCTTGCTTCTCTTCTCTATTTAGACCGCGACCGTTCACTTTCACCACATCTCTTGGCCCAACTTCGGCACCTAATCCAATCTTCTTTCCATTAATAGTAACTAGACCGCGTTCAATAAACCTGTCGGCTTCTCTTCGGCTACAAAGTCCCGATTCACTTATGAATTTGTTTACACGCATGGGTTCTGATTAGTCAGCGAAGTTAGTTATGGCATAAACAAATTCGCTGCTTTCCTTTTCTTTTCTTATTTTTAGCTTTTTAGAAACTACCCTATGCCAGCACTAAGCGAAAGAAAGATTGTTGAAGTTTGCTATGCCCCTAGTCACTTCCCGTTGTACGACAATGGGTTCGACATTGTGGTAGTTATTGATGTGCTTCGTGCTACAAGCGCTATTACCACAGGTCTTCACTTCGGAATAAAAGAGATCATTCCCATTAATTCAATTGAAAAAGCGGTTGATTATAAATCGAAAGGATACATAACCGCTGCAGAAAGAGACGGACAAGTGGTGGAAGGATTCGACTTTGGAAATTCTCCTTACGCGTTCATGAATCCTGATTTAGTTGGAAAAACAGTTGTGCTTACCACCACCAACGGAACCAACGCCATTGAAGTGGCTAAAGACAAAAGCATTGTTGTAATTGGTTGTTTGAATAACCTCACCTACCTCAGTAACTGGCTCATTTCGCAAAACAAAAATGTTCTCATTCTAGCTTCCGGTTGGAAAGAAAAGATGAATCTTGAAGACACCATCTGCGCGGGAGCAATAGCCGACATTCTTTTAGAAAGTCGCAAATTCATATCGAATGAAGACAGCACCGTCTCAGCTAAATTCTTATATCGTTCGGCTCGCGATAATTTTTACAGCTTCCTACGTGCGAGTTCTCATCGCAAGCGCTTGATGAAATTGAAAATTCAAAAAGACGTGAAGTATTGCTTAACCTTAGACACAGTGCCCTGCATTCCTATTCTTCGCGATGGAAAGTTGGTGAAGCTGGAAATAGACAATGCATAGTACCTTCAACATGAAAACAAAGACCCTTATATTATGGGTACTTTGTTTCCCTTTGTCCGTTTTTTCAAAAGAACCTGAACCACATATCTGTATAGACTGGGGTTTCTTCGGGCATAAGAAAATTAATGAGCTAGCTATTTACACGTTGCCTCCGGAACTTTTCGGATTCTACAAATACAACATGAACTATTTGATAGATCACAGTGTAGATCCAGACAAAAGAAGATACAGTGTTAAGGGGGAAGCTGAGTGTCACTTCCTCGATGTTGATCGTTATGTAACATCAACATCTTCCTCTCCATTTGAGAATTTACCCGAGCGTTGGAACGACGCTGTATCAAAATACGGAGAAGATAGCCTTCGCGCACATGGCATTGTTCCGTGGAATTTGTATCTCGTTTATTCTAAATTGGTGATTGCCTTCAAAGAAAAAGATGTGAATCGTGTTCTTCGACTTTCGGCAGAATTGGGACACTACGTTGGAGATGTACATGTGCCTCTTCATTCGACTTCCAACTACAACGGACAAAAGACCAATCAAAAAGGCATTCACGGTTTCTGGGAAAGTCGCGTTCCTGAAATTCAATTTCCGCAATACGATTTCTTTGTTGGTCAAGCTGAATACATTTCCGCTCCGCAGCATTTCATTTGGGAGCGATTGAAAGAAAGTTATGCCGGTGTCGATTCTGTATTGAAGTTTGAAGAACAACTGACTGCGCGTTTTCCTTCCGACAAAAAATACGCTTTTGAAGTTCGCAACAACATTGAAGTGCGGACCTATTCGAGAGAATTCTCAGAGGCATACAGCAATCTTTTAAACGGACAAGTTGAACGAAGAATGCGTTCCGCTGTTTATTCTCTTGGAAGCCTTTGGCTGAGTGCTTGGTCAGATGCTGGACAACCCATTTTGAAGGACTGGTATTTGAAAGAAGTAGAGACGGCTGACGAACCCACAGAACACGAAACGACAAAGATTCGCGAACACGAATAACACAAGATTATGTTGAAGATGGAAATTTTCGAGCAGCAAAAGAAACATGCATTGCTCTTCAAAAACAGTAAAGTTTCGGAAAGAATCGAAGTGCTGAATAGATTTGAAAAGGGATTGCACAAGCACGAAGCTAACCTTACTCACGCGCTGAAAACAGATTTGAATAAGCACGCCTTTGAATCTTCCATAATGGAATTCTCGCTTATCTTCTCTGAATTAAAGGGCGTTAGAAAAGAGCTTCGCGAATGGATGGCCATTACCTATCCAGGAATGAACATTGCGAATCCGTTTGCTTCCCATAAAATTCATGTTGAATCGAAAGGTGTATGCCTCATTCTTTCTCCGTGGAATTATCCTGTTCAGCTAACACTTACTCCACTTATCTCATGCCTCGCTGCCGGAAACACAGCAGTAATCAAACCTTCTGAACTCACACCAACAGTGAGTCAAGCGATAAAAGACTTCGTTGAAGATACGTTTCTTCCCAAGGAAGCCTGCGTTGTGCTTGGCGACGGAAGGGTTGCAGCGCAATTGACAGAACTTCCCTTCAATCATATATTCTTTACGGGCTCTCCTGCTGTTGGAAAATTAGTGATGGCGGCCGCTGCAAAAAATTTAACAAGCGTAACCCTTGAGCTCGGTGGGAAATCACCGGCTGTGATTGGAGAAAATTACGACTTAGAAGATGCCGCGAAAAAAATTCTTTGGGGGAAATATACCAATGCCGGACAAACTTGCATAGCCACCGATTACGTTTTATTACCAAAAGGAAAATCGAAGGAATTCGTTCAAAACATGCAATCACATTACCTTTACAATTACACGATTGATGGAAAATTAAATCTTGAAGAAGTGGTGCGCATAGTTTCCGAACGACATTATGATCGCCTTCAAGCGATGGTAGAAGAAGTTAGAAATACGGGTGGTGAAATTTTATTTGAAGGAAATCATTCAAAATCCGAACGTTTGTTCGGTCTTACTATCGTGGGGAATGTATCCAAAGAATCGCGTGTTTTCAAAGAAGAAATATTCGGACCTATACTTCCCATCTTTGAATACGAATCGTTAGAAGAAGCGGTAGATTTCATTCGAAGTAAAGAAAAGCCTTTGGCCCTTTACGTGTTTTCTCACAACAGAAACGAACGAAAATTCATCACTCAAAATACGTGGGTTGGTGGAGTAACCAATAACGATGTGTTCTTGCACCTGAGTGATGTGCGCATGCCTTTCGGCGGAAGTAATTTTTCAGGCATGGGATACTCCCACGGCTACCATGGATTCCTTGAATTTTGTCACTTAAAATCAGAGGTACATGTCAGTCGGATATTTAATTCCACTTCCATGATTTATCCCCCATACAAGGGTAAAGAATGGTTAGCGAAAATCTTGCGACGGATTGTATAATTAACGAATATCCGCTAAAAAAATATCGTAGATCACTGAAGCATTCATCGGGATTTTCCCCTCTCCTGTTAAACCATAAGCTCGATAAGAAGGCAGAACAAATTTCGCTCGGTCTCCTATACGCAAAAGCTGAATCGCCTCGTGCAAGCCACTTTCAACATTGTCGTGTCCAATTTTAACGGGTACCTTTTCCCCGGGTTGGCTTTTGTATATAACAGTGCCATCTAGCAACGACACTTCATACTCAACCATTGCGACCTGCTCAGACTTTATTGTTTCACCCGCACCATTTTCATATATCCAGTAATGAATACCTGTTCCCGTAATGGTTGTAGGCCATTGCTTTTCTGAAACGAATTTTTGTATCCGTTCCTTTTCTTGCAAATGGAAATTTCTATTCTGAGCAATGAGCATAGAATCTATCTGCGCCTGTGTCATTTGCTGAACAGCCTTTTTATCGTTAGTGCAGCTATCGCAGCTCATGAGAATTGTGATGAATGCCAAAACCAAATAGATCAATTTCATTATATCTCTCCTTTTTGTAGTAACTCTAAAAACTTCGCAATCGTATGTTCCAACGATTCATGAATGCGCGCACCTGCCGCATTCTTATGTCCGCCGCCGTTGAAGTGTGCACGAGCCATTTGATTTACATCGCGTGTGCCTTTGCTTCGAAAGCTAATTCGCACGCAATCCTCGTCTTCACGGAAGAACGCCGCTATGGTAGTCCCCTCAACACTTAATGCCATATTCACCAACCCTTCCGTGTCGCCTGACTGTGGCTGAAAGCGATCTATGTTCTCTTTTGTTATTGCAATGTATGCAGCTTTGTATTCAGGCAGAATAGTCATGCATTCGGAAAGTGCATATCCCATTAGACGCAAGCGATCTAATCGCTGCGAATCCAATACATTTTCATGAACAACATGCGGCTTCAATCCTTTGCGCATTAACCATGCTGAAATCTCGTGCGTTTCTGGACTCACGCTTGGAAAACGGAACGACATGGTGTCGGTCATAATTCCGCAGTAAATAGCTTGAGCGGTTGGCACATCAATCAGCTCCAACCAATTCATTGCGCCTGCAAAATGAAATACCATCTCACACGTGCTGCATATACTCGTGTCTGAATAAACTACTTCAGGAAAGGTGGCGGGTTGCTCGTGATGGTCTATGAGAATAAATGGCTTCACACCCATTTGCGCTTCTAGCAATTTCTTTACTGTTTCACCAATTCTTCCCAGATGATTGTAATCTAAAATAAAAAT
>CAMCUG010000062.1 GCA_945878835.1 Chryseobacterium gleum
TTCGACAAGGCACAAAAAGAACTCGGTAAGATTCATGCCGACATTGAAGAAGTAAAAACGAAATTGAACAAGCTCAAGAATAAAACTAAACTTGAAAAAGAAGCTGACACTGCAGGAAAAGAACTCCGCACGATGAAGGCCGAAAAAGAAAAGTGTGAAGGTGACTTGAGCAAATTGAAAAAAGAGCTTTCTGACAAAACACTTTTACTCGATTCCCTCCGTGAAGAAACGCGCAGAAGTGAAGAACGTATTATTGAATTGAAACGTCGCAAAGCAGAAATCGAAACCTTTGGAATTATCCCAACAGAATTCGATACAACAGAATCACTTGATGAAATTTATGGCAAGATCAAAATATCGAACACCGATCGCGATACTTTGAAAGGCAACAAAGACCGCATGTTCGATCACTTGCGTTTCAAGACAAATTCTGCCATGGCCGATGAAATAGAATTCATCAAACATCTGGAAGATGAAATGGCTTGTATCAATGATAAAGTAAAAAGTATCGATGGTCTGCTCGGAAGTATTTCAACCCAATTCGCCAATCCTGCTTTCACCTTGCGCAAGCGTTATGAGGAATTCAAAACATTCGTATACAATCGCTTCAACGAAAGTTTGGCTAAAACCAGAATCTCAAACATTGAATCGCTTCGTATTGAACTTGTAGACAACAAACGTGTATTGTTCGATTTGGAAAGAATCGCTTCTATCGAAAACCTAAACTCTCAACTGGCGTTTGAATTCGAACAAGGTGAAGATTTGAAAATTTTGAATCAATACTTGGACGCTGGAAAGACCATTGAATTCGAAGATTTATTCGACATAGAACTTCATCTTGATGTGAAAGGAAAGTCGAAGCGCGTGGACTTGAAAGAACAAGTTGAATCCGATGGAACGGACCGCATGATTCGTTTAGTCATTGTTATGGCTATTATCAATCGTTTGGCGATCTCTTCGCCAGAAAACAAAATTGCGCTCTTCATTGATGAGATTGGAACCATTGACGAACACAACCGCCCGCAGTTGGTTCAGTTCTGCAAAGAACACAACTTCTTGCCCATCTTCGCTGCACCTCAGCCGTATGATGGATTCTCGAAGTACTACTTTATCTTCCGCTCAAAAGGAAAAATTAATTTGAACGACAAGCAGCACGCTGTGCGTCGTGAAGACCTAAAAATATCAGAAAACTAATGTCAACATTCCTAACTCCCCCAAACGGCGCAATTCTTTATCCTTCAAACATTCAAGACATTGAAGAAGTAAAAGTTTGCTATCATTTAGAATCAGAAGAAAAATGATCAAAGCCGAACCACGGACCATATTAAACTTCCTGAACACCTACTTCGATGTGGTGCGCGACTTGTTTGAATACCAAAAGCAAGACGGTATCATAACAAAGGAAGTATTCGATATGATTTGTCACAAACACGGCGCGCAAATGAAAAGTCGCTTGCGCGAATACCGAGTTGTTCGTTCGATAGGACATGATTTCGAAATGCGCGATGTGTATTTCAAGTTGATGGAATTTTTGTTGTTTGAATTCAAACCACTTCTTCCAGAAACCATTGAAAAATACAAAGGAGCCATTTCTGAATTATTCATGAAGATTCGCAAAAGCGAACATTCTGATCGAGATATTCTTCAAGAAAGAATAAAAAATCTCTCCGGGCAAGTTCGCGAATTCGTTGATCTAGTGGAACGAAATGCATTCCGCTTGTTAAGTGAAACGCGCGATTTGAAATCGAACATCGACCGCGTGCAATACCGGGAAAAGGTTCACAAGGCTTCCTTCTGGATCGAATACTACATTCTTCCACTGAATCGAATTCTTGATGTGAATCACAGTGAATCGGTAACCAGCAAATTGGTTGAAGTATGCGAATACGCTAACCGCAAGCGTCTCGATTATTCAGATGAGACAACGCGAAGTGAATATGAGAAGCTTTATACGCAGCTCATTCAAACCAACCAAGACTTGTTAAAGCAATCGAAAATTCTAACCAATGAATTGATTCCATTACTCGAACGCATTCGCACGGAATCTTTGATTTTAACTGGATTCATCGAATTCCTTCGCAATCCGTATAAGGTAGAAACACCGCCATTATTGAAAGGAACACGCACAATGGTTTACGCGAAAGACATGTATTTTAAGGTGCGTGAATTCTTCGAACAATTCCAAATTGAAGCGCCAGTTATTGTAGAAAATTCTGAAGCTGATTTCGATAGATGGATTTTCGACAGAAAGTTATTTAAGGAGAAACTGGCAGCAAGCATGCCTTTGAACGACTTTTTTGGATGGTGTTTTAAAGCCTTGAAAAAAGATTTCAATCAGATTGAAACTGACAAGTTCTTTGCAGTAACCGGATTGTTATTCGACGAAGAACTTCAAATAGATTATTCGAAGAAAACTGAACGCGTTTCCATTGAGACAACAACATCAATACTCAACGTGCCTAAATTAAAAATTGAACCCGCAATAAAATTATAACATGGTATATCCAGCGCACCATAGACAAATTGTTGAAGAACTCATGAGTGGTAAGTTCTTGTTGAACAACGAAGAGCATTTCAATAGCTTAAAAGAAAACGAATCGTTTTACTCCGAGTTTTTCAAAGTGTCATTCGACCTTGAATTAATCATGAAGCCCGAGTTCTGTTATTTGCTAAGCAAAGACACTCAAGAGAATTTCTCTCGCGATGTAAGTATTTTCATAGCCATTCTAAGCTATGAATTAGATCGCGACGGCCGTAATTTCATTGAGTCGTTCGATTTCAATGAATTTAATTTCGAAGAGATTGACAACTATTTCTTGAATAGTTCCTTCGTAGATTTAATTGAAAGCAACAAGACCTTGCGCGATAACGAAAGTAGAAGAACGTTGTTAAATGGAATGGCGCGAAGAAATATTATTTTCAAAACATTCGAAGACCGCTTTACATTTACACAAGCTTATAAAGTATTTATTGACTTCGCCAAAGAACTCGCATTAAAGCGAATCAAAGGCGAACCAGAAACACAAAACGTTGAATCATGAAAAAACTAATCTTTACACTTGCCTTAGCAATTACTTGCTTATTCAACAGCAACCTAAATGCTCAATCACTTGAACGTCTCGCTGCGATTGACATTTGTGAATGCTCAAACATTATCAAAAATAACGTCAGCCCAGAATTTCGTGAAATTATAGGCTTCAAATTAATTGCTGAAACAGAGGAAGAATTCAACACTGCCCTTCTCACTTTCATAACGAACAATCCCGACAAAGCCGCGAAAGACATGGAGTGGATGCAAAGCATGAGTGACGACAACGGACAGTTCTTACGTTGCATTTCCAAAATGGAAATGAAGTACGACAACACAGAATTAGACACTCCGGAAATGTACAATTCCATTATGGTTGAATTGTATGAAATTGAATGTGATTTTGCGGCAGCACTCTTCATGTTTGGAGCAGAAGTTCAAGAAGCCGAGGTTACAGAAGGCGAGTAATCCTCTTTTTATTAACACTCAAGGCGCTGATATTCAGCGCCTTTACTTTTTTATACACAATTGTTAATAAAAGTAGTATATTTGCGCCGCCTATAAGGGGCGGGTTTAACTATCACATTTCCTTTTTTCTGTTGGCGTAAACAGAATTTAGCTCAGGGAATACGGTCGTCGAATTCAATCCGACATCGGGCGACTAAATAAAATATATGACAACATTTCAAGAACTTGGTCTATCGAAGACCACAGTTTCAGCTATCGCTGAAATGGGGTTTGAGACCCCAACACCAATTCAAGAACAAGCTATTCCGCACATGCTTACAGGCACAACAGACGTTGTTGCACTAGCACAGACGGGAACAGGAAAGACCGCAGCGTTCGGACTTCCATTGTTAGAACTTCTTGACTTTCAAAACAAGAAAACGCAGGCTTTCATATTGGCACCAACTCGCGAGTTGTGTGTTCAAATTGCGAAAGACATTCAACGCTATTCTGCACACACAACCGGAGCGAACGTAGTTCCTGTATATGGTGGAGCAAGCATTGAAACTCAGATTCGCGAGATCAAACGCGGCGCACAAATCTTAGTAGGTACCCCAGGTAGAACTTTAGATTTGATTGAGCGCGGTGTTATTGATTTAAGTGCTGTTGATTTTGTAATTCTAGACGAAGCAGATGAAATGCTTCACATGGGATTCAAAGAAGATTTAGATGCTATTTTATCCGAAACTCCAGAGACTAAACACACTTGGTTATTCTCGGCTACTATGCCTGCTGAGGTTTCGCGTATTGCTCGCAACTACATGACCAATCCAGTTGAAATTACTGTTGGAAATAAAAACTCAGGTAACGAAAACATCGAACACGTTTATTACGTAACACACCAACGCGATAAGTATTTAGCGTTGAAAAGACTTGCCGATTTTAATCCTGAAATTTTCGCAATTGTATTTTGTAGAACCAAAGCTGAAACACAATCTGTTTCTGAGGCATTGATCAAAGACGGATACAACGCCGATTCTATTCACGGCGACTTGTCTCAAGCTCAGCGTGACAATGTAATGAAGCGTTACCGTAATCGTACCCTTCAAATGCTTGTAGCAACTGACGTTGCTGCGCGTGGTATTGATGTGAACGACGTTACACACGTTATACAATACAACCTTCCTGACGAGATTGAAAACTACACACACAGAAGTGGACGTACGGCTCGTGCTGGAAAGAAAGGAATTAGCATTGTTTTGATTAACATGAAGGAAAACTTCAGAATTAAGCAATTGGAGAAAATTATTCAAACAACATTTACAAAAGGATCACTTCCTACTCCTGCAGATGTTTGTGAGAAGCAATTGCTTCACTTGGTAAATCGCGTAAAAGAAACAGAAGTTAATCAAGGTAGTATTGGGAAATATTTACCAGCTGTTTACGAATCTTTTGAAAGTTTTACAAAAGAGGACGTGATTCAGCATTTCATTTCTACTGAATTCAACCGTTTCTTAGAGTATTACAAGAACGCACCAGACTTGAATGTCGATGCTTCTCGTGGTGATGCTCGCGGAGCAACACCAGGAGTTGTGAGGATGTATATCAATGTCGGAAAGAAGGATCAATTTACTTTCAATACACTGAAGACCTATATTGCTGAAGCAACCGGAGTAAGTGAACAAGAGATTCCATGGTCAGACTTGAAAGACACCTTCTCTTTGTTCGAAGTGCGTACTGCATCTTACGACAAAGTACTGGAAGTATTCAACGCTGGGGTGAAATACCGTGGACGTTCTATTCGTGTTGAATCACGCGGCAATCAAGAAGCGGGTATCGGACGTGTTCGCATGCGTGGTAACAAGAGCTACAGCGGCGGATATGAAAACCGTGGAAGTAGTGAAAGAAGCTCAGGCGGTGGAGAAAGAAGCTCTGGTGGCGGCTACAGCCGTGATCGCGGACCTCGCACCGGCGGATCGGACAGAAGCACTTCAGAGCGTAGTTCTGCAGGTAGCGAAAGACGCTCTAGCGGAGAAAGAAGTTCTGCAGGAAGTTCTGCAGGAAGTTCAAGCGGTCGCGCTGGTGGATGGAAATTCAAAGAGGGTGGTACTAAGAAAAAGAAGTACTAACTTTTAGATAAGACAACAAAAAAGGCCGCAAATGCGGCCTTTTTTAACGATTTTTTGTTTATTATTTCTGCTGACCTTCACTCACTGTTCTGTCTACACTCAAAGCGACTTTCTCAATGCGCATGCGCCCTTGGTCTAACCCAATTACCACTGTTGTTTCATCTACTTCAACAACTTTACCGTGAATTCCTCCAACAGTAACAATCTTGTCGCCAACGCCAACACCGTCTTGAAACTTTTTCGCTTCTTTCGCTTTTTTCATTTGCGGACGAATCATGAAAAAATACATAATAACAAACATTCCTCCCATCATTAATAACATGGGCGTCATACTTGGCTCTCCTTGTGGTGCTTGTAATAAAATCATTTTGTTTTCTATTTTAGGTTGCAAATGTACTCAATTATTGTCGCTGAAATAAACTACTTCAAGCGATCCATTTCCACTCCAGGTCTCGCGGCATCCAAAGCTTGTCCAGACACCTCCCCTTTCAGTTTCAAATAAAAATCTCGCGGTATACCATTTGTCGCAACCTGAATGGTCTTTTCAATATTACCTGAAAATCCTGCGCTGTTAAATTCAACCGTTATCACTCCTGATTGTCCAGGAGCGATAGGCTCTTTGGACCAATCTTTCAAGGTGGTACAGCCGCAACTTGGCGTTACTTGTGCTATTTGAAGATCTGCCTTCCCCTTATTTACGAATGAATAGGAATGGACAATCTTCTCGCCTACCGCAACTCTTCCAAAATTAAACTCAGCCTCTTCAAATGAAATCTCAGGCAAGTCTCCGTGAACTTCGCCGTTTTCCGCCGAAGGAAAATTCAACAAATCCGAAGTCACCTTGCGCTCTTTATTTTCGCATGAAGCAAACAAAATAAATAAAGCAAACACCAAATATTTATTCATTGTCATAGGTATAAGACCCATCGAATTCATCTTCATCAAAAACCGAATCATCCTCGCCAAACTCATCTTCTTCATCCTCGCCATCTTCTGTTCCTGTAGCGACTGCTCCTCCAACTATATCCGACTCGAACATGTCCTGAAACTCTTTACTATCCTGTGAAGGCGCATCACCAAAAGCAAGTGCAACTCGCGGATAAATAGTACTTGGCTTGTCCTTTTTCACTTCCACCAATTCAATATAAAAAATCCACATGCGCATGAAATCATACACATATAAAATTTTATCGCCCGGCTTCATAACCATATCTGAAAGAATGGTTGTCGACATAGATAGCGAATCTTCATCGACTCCACCCATATCCATCAGCGAAATCTCTAATCCCTTACTCCACTCTTCATCACTCAAATAAAAGCTCGCCATTTCACCTTGTTCAAAATCGAAGGCGTCAAGCACTGCTTTGTGCAAAGAATCAAAATTCGACTCTGTTTCAATTTCAATATCGCGAAAAACATCTTGTTCCGTATCAATGATTACACGGAACTTAAACAAATTAACTCCACTATTTTTCTTAGCCATTGACAGACATTTTTAATTCTTGAATTGTTGTTGTTGGATTAGAACTTGAAAATACAAAATTCCCTGCTACTAATGCTGTAGCTCCGGCTGCTATTAGCTTTGGGGCATTCGCCCCATTCACTCCTCCATCCACTTCAATGGCTGGATTATTCTTCACATTTGCCAACATTGCTTTCAAACGCTCTAGCTTTGAGTAGGTGTTTTCAATAAACTGTTGTCCACCAAATCCAGGGTTAACCGACATAATCAAAATCAAATCAACATCTTCTAAAACCTCTTCAATTGCACTCAAGGGAGTATGCGGATTCAGCGCTACACCTGCCTTCATACCCTCAGCCTTTATGGCTTGAATAGTTCTGTGCAAGTGTGTGCATGCCTCAGCGTGCACAGTAAGAATGTCAGCACCAACTGCTTTGAAATCTGCAATGTACTTCTCTGGCTGAACAATCATCAAATGCACATCCAACGGTTTAGTCGCATGTTTTTTTAGCGCTTTAATGACCGGCATTCCGAAAGAAATATTCGGAACAAATACACCATCCATAACATCTACATGAAACCAATCTGCAGCGGAATCATTGATCATCTCAATATCGCGCTGAAGATTTGCAAAATCGGCCGACAAAACAGACGGCGCAATAAGAACTTCGTTTACTTTTGACATGCTGCAAAGATACATTTCGTTTTGTTAGCTTGAATTATTTTTTCTATGCAAGTCGTTGGAATAACAGGAAATATCGGGGCTGGAAAATCTACAATCGCACGGGTCTTCGTCGCGTTAGGAATTCCTGTATTCAATTCCGACGAGGAAGCTAAGAAAGCATACACCATTCCTTCCATTCAAATTGAAGTTAGAGAAATTCTAGGTTCTTCGAAAGGTCCGAAGGAAGGTCCTGCGGAAGATATCCATTTAGACTTTTCGAAAGGCACTTGGAAATCTGAAATCGCAGCTATTAT
>CAMCUG010000063.1 GCA_945878835.1 Chryseobacterium gleum
GAGCAAACTAAGAAATGGTTAGACGCTGGTAAAACAGTTGGTCTTATTGGTGGAGACCACAGCACTCCATTGGGATATCTTCAGACGTTGTCTGAGCGTTACGAGAACTTCGGAATCCTTCATGTAGACGCGCACATGGACTTGCGTGAGGCGTATGAAGGATTCACGTATTCACACGCGTCTATCATGTACAATGCGCTTCAAATTCCACAAATAACCAAATTGGTTCAAGTTGGAATTCGTGATTTCTGTAAAGAGGAAAACGATCGCGTAGTGAATTCAAACGGAAGAATCATTGTTCATACCGATGCTGAAATTCAACGTGCAGCGTTCGAAGGGGAATTGTGGAAAGAGCGTTGTAATGCCATTATCGATGCACTTCCGAATGACGTCTATATCAGTTTCGATATCGACGGATTAGACCCTACCCTTTGTCCAAATACAGGAACACCTGTCCCAGGCGGACTTTCATTCCAACAGGCGTTGTATTTGCTAAGTAAACTGAAAGCAAAGAAGAACATTATTGGTTTCGACTTAGTAGAAGTTGCTCCGGGCGAAGACGACTGGAATGGCAACGTTGGAGCGCGTTTGCTTTACCACATGTGTGGGGTTGCGAGTTAATTAAGCTTTTCTCAACTTATTATACTCTACTTGAATTTCCTGTGGTGGGTTGAAATAACCATATGCCACGTGTGGGAATTCTTCTCTTATTTTATCCAATACATTTCGAACCCCCATGCCTTCCGGCAATTCGGTTACGCCTATTTTTCCTAAATACCAATCGGGATCAATGTTGAAATTGCGCCATTGAATCATGCTAATGTCTGTTTGCTTAATGAAATTGCGCAATGCTTCATATTCTTCTGGATGGTCTGTCATTCCTGGGAAAGTGAAATAGTTGATGCTTGCCCATCCGCCATATTGACGAACAATCCGCGCTGATTCAACAATGTCTTCAAACTTATAGTTGTTCGGCAAATAATAGGCTTCGTAAATGTTTTTACGAAGCGAATTTGTGCTGACACGAATGCTATCTAATCCAACCTTCATTAACTCTTCCACCGCCTTTGGCTTGCTGCCGTTGGTGTTCAGGTTAATGATTCCACGTTTGGTGTGCTTTCGCAATTCAATAATAACATCGCGAATGGTTTGCCAAACGAGCAAAGGCTCGCCTTCGCATCCTTGTCCAAAACTTATAATTGGACGCTCGGCGTTTATCAAATGTGGAAGTGTATATTCAACAATTTCTGCAACCGTTGGAATGAAATCTAAACGATCTTGAGGCGACGTTAACTCATGCTCTTCCGGTTGAAATGAAATACAACCCAAGCAATTGCTGTTACACGCTGGGCTCACAGGAATAGGCGCTTCCCATCTTCCCATGAAAAAATTACGTGCAGCAGGACAACAATATTTCAAACTGCAATTGTTTCCTAAGTGCTGAACCAATCTGTTGTTCGGATGCTCTTCCAAACGCTTTCGGGTCACTTCCCAAATATGTTCGCGATCGAAATTCTCTAAATCCTGACGTTCATCTGCGTCTATGCGAACTGCCGTTGTATAAAACTTCCCGTCGTACCAACCCACTGCTGTGTATGCGTACAAGGGAAGTGTTGGTGCGTCTTGCTCGTCTGTTCCGAATGCTGCAGAATACAACTGCGTATAAGCAGGCGCATTCAAACTAGCAACTGCTTGAATGTCTTCGTGACATTCCATTTCGCCTGTTTCAACGCTTAAACCGTATGGTCTTCTACCGGGTAACGTGAATAAATCACTTCCGAACGGAAGTTCAATAAAATCTTCAGGAGTTAGCGGATAGACGTTGTAGCCTGATCTTCCAACCACTTCAAAATTAGTGTCTTCAAAAATATTTCCTTCAGCATCGGCATAAACCATGAACGGAACTTCCTTCGGATGAATTGATTTTTTCATGTTGCAAAAGTACATTCTATCTTTGTGAAATATGCGCATTACATTTTTAGGAACAGGAACAAGTCAGGGTGTACCACTCATCTCTTGCAAATGTGCAGTTTGCGTTTCTACTGACGAACGCGACAAACGCTTGAGAAGCGCCGTAGCATTGACCATTGGCGAGAAGTACATTGTTATTGATTCGGGGCCTGACTTCCGACAGCAAATGCTTCGCGATAATGCTACGCACCTGGATGCCATTGTTTTCACGCATGAACACAAAGATCACATTGCTGGTTTAGACGATGTTCGGGCCTTTAATTTCACGACGGGAAAACCCGTGAATGTTTATTGCACCGAGCAGGTGGAAGAGGCATTGCGTAGAGAATTTCACTACGCGTTTTCTGAAAAGAAATATCCTGGCGTTCCTCAAATTATTTTAAATCGAATTGAAAACGCCCCTTTCAACATAAACGGAATAACATTTACTCCTATTGAAGTTCTTCACTTCAAAATGAAAGTCTTCGGATTCCGCATTGGAAACTTCACCTACATCACCGATGCGAATTTCATTTCAGAAGAAGAGATTCGGAAAGTTATAGGAAGTGAGATTCTTGTTCTCAATGGCCTTCGCAGAGAAGCCCATCCCTCCCATTTTACTCTAGAAGAGTCCCTTGCGTTAATTGCCCGCATTAAGCCCAAAGAAGCCTATTTAACACACATTAGCCATCAGTTGGGAAAACATGCAGAGGTTACCGCTGAACTGCCCGCAAACGTTCATTTGGCCTATGACGGATTAACGCTTGAACTTGAATAATCTCTCTTACTTTTGCAACAAATATTGAACATGAAAAAAATAGCATTTTTAATTATAGCTCTCAGTCTTTTCGTTGGAACAGCTGCTGCTCAAAAATCGAAAAAAGGAATAGTTAATTCTTACGGTGAAGCATTCGTTGCTGAAAACGTAATGACTTTGGCTCAACTTCAAGGGAAGATGGAAACTGAAACACGCTATTCTTGTGTGTTTGAAGGAAGTATTGTTCAGACGTGTCAGAAGGCAGGATGTTGGATGGAAGTTTCTATGCCTGTTGGCGATGGAATGACCGTGTTCATGAAAGACCATGCGTTCGCAGTCCCATTGGAGAAATGTGAAGGAAAGAAAACATTCGTAAAAGGAGAAGCGTATTTCAAAGAGTTGAGTGTTGCTTATTTGCAGCACCTAGCTGAAGACGCAGGAAAATCGAAAGAGGAAATTGCTAAGATCACCGAGCCCAGCAAGCAGTTGGTCTTCAATGCGAGTGGCGTGCAGATTGTTGAAGGTGGAAAAGGCGTTAAGAAATCGAAGAAAGCCGAAAACTGCGCGCATTGAGTTTACTTCCAAATCCAATTGTTTTTACTCTTTCCAACGGAATTCGTGTGGTTCACCAACCCATGGATCGCGACGTTGCGCACTGCGGATTAATGATCGCAGCTGGAAGTCGCGACGAAGAGGAAGATGAACACGGTCTTGCGCATTTTCTTGAACACTGTTTTTTCAAAGGAACCAAGACTAGAAAGAATCATCATATCCTTTCGCGGCTGGATGCTGTAGGCGGAGAATTAAATGCTTTCACGGCGAAAGAGGAAACGTGGATACACGCGTCTATGGTGAAAGAGCATTACGAGAGAGCCATTGAACTCATTGCCGATATTACGTTTCACCCTTCCTTTCCTGCTGAAGAAATTGAAAAGGAAAAGGAAGTTATTATCGATGAATTGAATAGTTATTTCGACAGTCCGAGTGAAATGATTTTCGAAGAGTTCGAAGAACATTTGTTTGGTAAGCACGCCATCGGGCGAAGCATTCTCGGATCGAAAGAAAGCATTAACGCCATGAAGCGTTCGCATCTTGAACGGTTTAGAAAAAGAAATTTAACGGCAGAACAATTGGTTTTTTCTTCAGCTGGAAATATTCCCATTGAAAAACTTCAATTGATTTTAGAGAAACATCTGGGCAAAGAAAAGCTCTCTCTTTTCACTCAAAAGAGAATTAAGCCCACTTTAAAATCACGCAAGAAAATTTACGTTGAAAAAGACATTCACCAAGTGAATTTTCTAATCGGCGGAAAAGCGTATGCCTTTTCGCATAAGCTTCGTCCAGCTCTTACGTTACTGACCAACGTGCTTGGTGGGCCGGCATTGAACAATAAGCTCAGCATGGTTATTCGCGAGAAACACGGATTGGCTTATCACGTTGAATGCACGTATGCGCCATTCACCGATTGCGGTATTTTTAGTTTGTATTTAGGCACCGACAAGGAGAATTTGAAAAAGGCCATTGAACTTTGTGAAAAAACATTGGAATGGTACAAGGAAAACAAAATGAACGGCCGTCAACTTCAGGAAGCGAAGAAACAAATCATTGGACAAATGGCATTGGCTCAAGACAGTGGAAGCGCCCTTATGTTCAACCTAGGAAAAACCTTGCATGAGTTCAACCGAATTGATACGATGAAAGAAGTGTTTCGTAAGTTGGAAGAAATTACTGCGGATCAAATTCAACAAGCGGCTATCGACACCTTTCAATTTGACAAAATGAATGTGTTAGCCTACGTCCCGAAAAAAAATTAAAACGGTGAAATGGAATGGACGTCGTTATTCCGCCGCTCAATTTCATTTTTCACAATACAGATTCGTTGGGCAATTCCTGCCATATCTCGAAGGTCTTGCTGAAGCAACCACATCAAAGAATCTTCGTGATTGTCTGCTGCCCGCGCCATTTTCTCTAACACATCGTATTTATTTTTCTTCAACCAAAGCAAAGCGTTCGGATTACCTTCTGCCCCATTGATGAGGGCCATCAGATGCGGGAAATTATTTTCCATGAGCCACTTGCGAGCATCGTCTTGGTTGTTGAGCGCGTGAACGAAAATTCCTAATTCCGGAAACCCATTTGCCATAAGCCATTCTCGAATGGCTATGTTGCCTGAAATGGCCTCTCCCCAAGCGATAATAACTTTCGACGGATATCCTTCGGTATTCATATTGCAATGTTAAATAAGTTTTAGATTGATTTCATTATTAAGAAACAAAAAAGGGACCGAAGTCCCTTTTTCAATAAATATCTTTTCGAATTACTTAACGAATTCTAGATCTGTCTTAGACTTCTCTCCTAGTGAACCATCTTTCGCGATAGCTGAACTTAAGTTTGAATCTTTGCCTGCGGCATCGCTTGAACGAGCGCAGATGATTGCACGAAGGTAATCTGCTAATGCAGACTTGTCGGCACTTGCATCAAGATCAGACTTCGCACCAGCGTTGTCGCCGCTTAACAACTTCGCTAATGCTGAGTTGAACGACTTAACATCTTTCATGGTAGATACAGCACCGGCGTAGTCACCGTTTGCAATAAGAATAAGTCCCTTGTTGTATTTACTCTCAGCCGAGCCGCTTTCGCTGAACAATTTCATCGCTCCTTTGCGGTCTCCGTTCAAACGAACAGCTACACCGTTGTTGTTAGACGTTTCAGAATTCTTCTTCATTCCGTATGCCTTTTCAAATTGCTTAGCCGCTTCTGAAGACTTGTTCATTCCGTAATAAACAACACCTAAGTTATTAGATGCGCGGTAGTCACCGTTTGCTTTTCCTTCAGCCTCTTTGTAGATTGCTGCTTGAACGTTTGCATCTTCAGTCAAAGAACCTGCTTTCAATAACTCTTCGTAATTCAATACTGAAGCGTTGGTTTTTCCTAAAGAAATCAATTCAGCATCCGTGTAACCGTTTTCAGTATAATAAACACGAATAACACAACGACGAAGTGATGGGAAAATTAAATCTTTGATTTCAGTGTACGTCTTAGAGATGTTCTTGATTTCAGTTTCTCTTTCAGTTAAGTCAGTAGTTCTTTGAAGAATACGTACAATGATATCGCTGTCTGCAATTGCTGACTTTTCCATTGCTGCTTTGAATCCGTCCCAGTCTTCACCTTTAGGATTCTCTTTCACCAATGCCCCGTAAAGCACATCAAGCTTGGCCGTCTTCAATACGCTAGTCATTACCTTACTTCCAGCTTGAGCACGCTCAACAGCTAGACCGTCGTTCAATATAATTTCACCTTCTGGTGAAGCATAAGATTGTAATTCAATTTGAGTCACAACCATTTTAGGGTTTGTGCTGATTGAAGTTAATAATGCTTGTAATTCTGCAACGTCAGAATCTTTCATTTCAGCTGGCTTCAATACAGAAGAGTTCAAATCGAAATTAACGACAGCTTCGAAAGTCTTGTCGGTAGAACGAATCAAGGCATCTTTAGAACCGATTACTTTATCGTCACTCTTCATTAAATAAGGGGTAGTAATTACACCCTTAGCAATTTCCACCGCAGGGAAAGAAGCTGTTTTACTGCCCTTCGCACCTTTGATACGTAACTCTAATTTAGAAGATTCCATACCTGCAGAGTAAGGAAGAGTTGCAGTGTACTTGAAACTCTTTCCTGTTTTGAAAGGAATAACATCTCCATTACCTGTTGCCTTCTCTCCTTTGAATTCTTGCACCTTGTAGGTAGCTTCACCACCATTCCAAACGATTGCTGGAGTAGCTTGTGCAGAGACTGCCTTAGCAAAATACTTTTCAGGGAACTTACCAGTAATAGTAATCTTAACAGAGTCACCGTGAACTTCCAATGGACTAGGTTCAACTTGGAAATTAAGTTCTGCCATGTGTTTCTCCATTGAACCAAGAGTGGCGCAACCTTGAAAAAGAAGTGTAGCTGCCGTTAAAGCAACTACTACCGACGAAAATCCTTTTTTCATTTTTTCAGCTTTTAATAATGGGTACAAATTTACAATCAATTATTCAGTCTACAACGCTCAAATTCAAATTATTGTTGAACGACACCCATTGCGCAGAATTTTTCAATTCGTTGTTGGGTCCGTTCTTCAACTCCTAATTTCTCTAATTCATTCAATGCGCTGATAATAGCCTCTTTCAAATGTAGGGCCGCAGCATCCGGATCATTGTGAGCGCCACCGAGCGGTTCCCGAATAATTCCGTCTACCAATTTATTCGCTAACATATCGTCAGCAGTGAGTTTCAACGCGGCAGCGGCTTCAATTTTATGGTCTGTATTTCTCCACAAAATAGTAGAACAAGACTCTGGAGAAATAACAGAATACCAGGTATTCTCTAACATTAAAACGCGATCTCCAATACCAATTCCTAATGCTCCTCCTGAAGCTCCTTCACCAATGACAATGCATATAACCGGAACCTTCAAGCGCATCATTTCGAATAAATTTCGCGCAATTGCCTCTCCTTGTCCGCGTTCTTCTGCTTCCAATCCTGGAAAAGCGCCGGGAGTATCGATGAGTGTAACGATAGGTTTATTGAACTTCTCTGCCAGCTTCATTAGACGAAGCGCCTTGCGATATCCTTCTGGATTGGCCATACCGAAATTTCGGTAACTACGCATTTTTGTATTCGCTCCTTTTTGCTGACCAATGAACATGACACTTCTTCCGTCGATAGATCCGAATCCGCCAATCATGGCTTTGTCGTCCTTCACCGTGCGGTCACCGTGCTGTTCAACCCACGTGCCTTCAGTCATTGTTTCAATGTATTGAAGGGTATAAGGTCTTTCAGGGTGACGGCTTACCAACACACGTTGCCAAGGAGTTAGGTTCGAATAAATTTCATTGGTCTTTTCTACAACTGCACGCTCTAAATCTTCAATAGCAGTGTGCACGTCTATCCCATTCTTCGTTTCGCTCTCTTTTAACTTCTCAATTTGTTGACGAAGTTCTTTTATCGGGGATTCAAATTCTAAATAAATTTCCATAGTTTCAAATTGGAGAGACAAAAATACACATAACTGCTATGAGTTGTGCGCGATAAATTCGAGGAACTTTTTAAGTGCTTTTGCTCGATGACTCAAAAATTTCTTTTCTTCAATGGTCATTTCAGCGAATGTTC
>CAMCUG010000064.1 GCA_945878835.1 Chryseobacterium gleum
TACAAACAACAGTGATTGCAACGATGCGAATGCTATTATAAAACCAGGTGCTGCCGAATTGTGCAACCTTGTCGACGATAATTGTAATGGTCAAGTGAACGAGGGCCTCGTATTCGCGAATTACTATATCGATACCGATCAAGATGGATTCGGTGCTGGAACGCCAACCAGTTCATGCACGCCTATTTTCGGCAACTTCGTTACGAACAATTTGGACTGCAACAATAACAACGCGAACATTCGACCCAACGCTAGTGAAATTTGTAATTCAATTGACGACAATTGTAACACCCTTATTGATGACGGAATAACTTTCGTTAATTATTACATTGACACGGATGGTGATGGGTATGGCGCTGGAACTGCGATAAACTCTTGTTCAAGCCCCGGTGCAGGGTACGTCACAAACAACACCGATTGCAACAATACAAACGCAGCCATAAGACCCGGGGCAACAGAAATATGCAATGCTATTGACGATAACTGTAACAATTTAATTGACGACGGACTGACATTCGTGAATTATTATATAGATACCGATTCAGATGGTTTCGGTGCAGGTTCAGCAACAAGCTCATGCTCAAATCCAGGCGCAGGTTACGTTTCAAATAATACCGACTGCATAAATTCAAACGCTGCAATTAACCCTGCAGCACCCGAAATCTGCAATGCAATAGACGACAACTGCAATGGTCTTATCAATGAGGGGATTGTTTTTCTTACGTATTACCTCGATGCAGATAACGATGGATATTACCTTTCTTCCCTTAGCGCTTGCTCCTCTCAAGGAATCAATTACTCCACTACTGGAGGTATTCTCGGAGACTGCAACGATTACAATCCCACTGTAAACCTAGGTGCAATAGAAATCTGTGGAAACGGAATCGATGAAGATTGCAATGGAATTGATCCTGTCTGTATCATACCCGGTTGCACAAATCCAGTAGCTTACAACTTCAACCCACTTGCTAATCTTGAAAATGGCAGTTGTATTATTTATGGCTGTTTAGATCCTAATGCAGACAACTATAATCCCCTAGCTAATACCAGCGACCAAGGCTGCATTTACTACGGTTGCATTGATCCTTTTGCCAATAACTTTGATCCAACTGCGAATACAGATGATTACAGCTGCGAATACAGCACTGCCTATATTGTTATTGCCGATCAACATCTCTGTGCCCACGACACAATTACTGCCTACAATCAAACACAATACTCTACTCTTGATTCATGCATTGTTGATTTTGGAGACGGCACTGTGTTGAATTATTGTGCACACACCTACGAGCACGCATATGCAACGGTAGGAAATTACGAAATCCAACTTACTTTAATCCAAGGCACTCAGACATCAACGGCAACAACTGATACAATCATTGTTGCACCGCTGCCTTCGCCGAATGTTATTGACATTAATTACCCATTCATAACCGTGACCACAGATTCAATGAATTCAATTGAATGGTTGTTCAATCAAACAGCAACAAGCATCACAGGAAATACAATTAACGCATCAACAAACTACACCAGCGACGGTTTTTATCAAGCTGTAATTATGAGTGACGCTGGCTGTATGGTATACTCAGATTCCATTTATTTCGTTATTCCAACTTATCAAACGTCGCAAAATTCAACCTGCGGACCCACCCAAGTGCTTTTTGAAAACACAACTGTTTCAAGCCAAACCTTAAATTGTCATTTCGAAAATTCAAATGTCACGGGAAATTATTTTATCTCTCCTTATTCCTATTCAATGGCGGCGCCCGAGACCTTTTCTGTGGTTGAAGTTTGCAGCGCTTTTGGGAACAATTACTATTCTTTGAATAATCTTCCTGTCGTGTCACATGCAATTCCAGCTACTCCTGTATTGAATTATAGTGCAAATGCAATTCAGGCAACAAATAACAATGGAAATAGCATCCAATGGTTCTTGAATGGCGCACCCTTAAATGTGAGTTCATCAGCTCAAAGCATAAGCACCTACTTCAATAACAATTTTCAAAACGGAAATTATTCAGCTGTTTACACGAACGAATTCGGTTGCACTTCCGACACAGGATATTATTTCGTTCTAGAAATCAATGCCACAACATCAGTTTCTTCCGGTTGCTCTCCGCTTAGCACAACAATTACGAATAACACCTCTATGCCGGCTGGTATTCAATGTGAAATTCTTTTACCCGGACTCGACTATTCTCCAATAGATGTTTCCATTGATTTTACATTCAACGACCCGGGAATATATCAACCCACTTTATACTGTCACTCCGGGATTTATTCCAGCACCTATACTCTTGATCCAATTACTGTGTTCAGCCATCCTATTGCTCCAGCCCTATCTTCCACATACGGACAAGTGAATGCAACAAACAACAGTCTTGGTTATAACGTTGCGTGGAACCTCGATGGGAATAATTTGAATTTATCATCGAACTCCATTTCAACTTTTATAAATGGAATTTTTGACAATGGATACTACGCTGCAACTTATACAGACGCAAACGGATGTATCACTACAGGAGTGCCTTTATTAGTTATTCAACCTAATTATAGTGTTATTACCGGAGAAGGTTGTGCGCCATTGGTGGCAATGCTTTCCAATACCACTGATCCTATAGTTGGAATGACTTGCAACATTGCAAACGGAAATGGAGGGTCAAGTATTCCGTTCAACTCAACGGTACAATTAAATTACAATGACGCTGGTAACTTCGCTCCTGAAATGACTTGTTCAGTTGGAATTATTTCCGGAACATTCAGCGACCCTGTTATTACCGTGTTTAGCAATCCAACTTCACCTATCCTAACGTCTTCATATGGCCAAGTGAACGCGACTAACAACAGTCTTGATTATAACGTTTCGTGGAGCTTAGACGGGAACAACTTGAATGCTTCAACAAACTCCATTTCAACTTTTATAAACGGAATTTTTGACAATGGATACTACACTGCAACCTACACAGATGTTAACGGCTGCGAATCAACAAGTGAACCTTTGCTTGTCATTCAACCGAATTACAGTGTTGTTGTTGGAGAAGGTTGCGGACCATTGGTGGCAGTGCTTTCAAACACAACAGATCCAGTAAACGGAATGACTTGCAGCATTGCAGACGGAATTGGTGGGGCCATTACTCCATTCAATATAACGGCTCAATTGAACTACAACGACCCGGGTAATTACGCTCCTGAAATGACTTGTTCGATTGGTAGTGTTTCCTCAACTTTCAGCGATTCCGTTATCACTGTATTTCCTAACCCAACACCTAGCTCCTTGAGCTACAACGCTGGATTTATATCGGCAAACAATTTACCAACGAACAATTCAATTGTCTGGACTCTCAATGGCACAAGCTTGAACATAAACACCAATCCATTAAATATTGGATTAAGCAATCTCAGTGGTTATTTCTTCGGAACCATAACCAACGAATTCGGTTGCACAGTAAACACTGATAGTCTTCTTCAAATCTTCCCTTCGTTTACCCTTAGTTCTAACGAAGGATGCGGACCATTAAGCGTTCAAGCGACGAACACAACGCCTTCGTTTGATGGTATGACTTGCGTGCTTCAGACCAACGGAATAGATTACGGGCTGAATAATTCCAATACGTTGAACTACTCCATTGACGGAGCTTACACCACTTCGATTTCATGTACTCTCGATGGCGCAACCTTCACAGCCAATGGGCCCAATGTTACAGTATTTCCTGATGCACCCGCACCTCTGCTTACTTCAGCATACGGAGCTGTCTTATGTTCTAATTGCGCTGGACTTGTTACACAATATTACTTAGACAATAGTCCTTTCGCTCAAGGCACTTCAGTTGTCGGCACCTTTCAATCCGGCATTTATCTGAATGGATACTATACCGCACAGTCTGTTTCAACCCAAGGATGCCTCTCCCAAATGTCAGCTCCACTTCTGGTCATCCAGCCCTCATTTAACTTCACCCCAACAGAAGGCTGCGGGCCATTACTCGCTTCATTCATAAATACAACAGATTATATTAACGGACTTTCGTGCGAACTTTTCTTAGGAAACGGTAACGGTAATATTCCTCTTTCGTATCTCGAAACCTATGATTTCAATTACACTTCAGCCAACACATATTCGCCTTATTTAACATGTATGCTTGGAAATTCAAGCGCAAACAGTCCCGCCACATCAATCGCAGTTAACGGAGGATCAGTGCCGGAATTAATATTTGAAAACGGCTTTGTAACATGCACGAATTGCGCAAATCAAGACAATGTCACGTGGATCATCGATGGAACATTAACGGTTGATTCCTTAATAAGTGTTCCCGATTCACTGGGCCAATTCTTCTCTTGTGACTACATCAACGAATTCGGGTGTTCGGCTAATTCATTTTTGACTTCAACCTTTGAAGAGACAAATGTTTCTTTCAAACTTTATCCCAACCCTACTCAAGACATCCTTAATATTACCGGACTTTTGCCCGCAAGCACGCTTGAAATAAGAGATACGCAAGGAAGACTTATATTCAGAGAATCCAGCACAGGCAACGTCAGAACGATTAACACCGCATGTTTTTCGAATGGAATGTATACAATTACTGAAACCTCTAATAAAATACATCGAAGTGGCACGCTTTTAGTTAACCACTAGGGATTTTAAAAATTCTAACCGATATTTGAAAACTTACAATAAATAATATGAAAATCAATTTTACCCTTTTTGCTGCAGTGGCCTTCTTCTTAGGGCTTGCTGGATGTGCTCAAGCGCAGCCTGGAAAAATCACAACTTTTGGTGCACCTATGTTAACTCCTGATAAAATGGAAAACAACTACGGTCAAGTTAAAAAAGGTTCTGATGGTAATTGTACATTCGAATTATCTAACACTGGAGATCAAAATCTGATCATCAGCTCATGTCAAGGTTCTTGCGGATGCACAACTCCTAAATGTGACCCGAACTCTACCATTGAGCCAGGTAAAAGCCAAGCAATTACTATTCATTACGATACGAATAGAATGGGTCCTTTCACGAAAACGGTTATGGTTAACTGGAACAATCCAGAAGCAAAGCCAACCGTTTTAACCATCAAAGGTGAAGTCATCGAATAATTAGAAAAACAGAATAGTATGAAAAAAGTAATTTTATCTTTCGCCATTGCAATTGGTTTTGCAATTTCGGCAAACGCTCAAGCTCAATTGGTAACTGGTCCAGCCATTACCGTTGATAAAGAAGTTCACGATTATGGAACTGTTGCCTTCGGAGGAAACGGTGCATGTGAATTCAAAGTAACTAATTCAGGAACTGAGCCCTTGACTTTAAGCAAATGCAAAGGTTCTTGCGGATGTACGGTTCCAACATGTGACACGACTCCAATTCTTCCTGGCGGATCTTCAATGATTCAAGTAAAGTATGATACAAAGCGTCCTGGCCCAATTAACAAATCAGTTACCATCAATTCTAACGCGGTGAATGAGCCTGTTAAAGTTGTTCGCATCAAAGGAAATGTTGAAGCAGATCCAAATGCTCCTGCTCCAGGCACACCAGGTGGTGCTCCAGTGAAAGAGCAAGGTGGTGCTCCAAACAACTAAGAAAAAATCTATTATTAAAAAAGGTCTGAAATTTCAGACCTTTTTTTATTTCACTAAATTCCTTCGTGAGATTATTTCCAACGAGCAATCACCGTTTCATTTCCTTTCGTAACATCGTCTATGTTCGCGACAATCTCAGTTCCTAGAGGTAAATACAAATCAACGCGACTTCCAAACTTAATAAAACCGAATTGATCGTTTGTTTGAAGTTTATCGCCAGCATTCACATACCAAACAATTCTCCGCGCTACTGCTCCGGCAACTTGTCGTAGCAAAACATCTTTTCCAGGAGCATGCTCTACAACAACCGTTGTGCGCTCATTCTCAGTACTGCTCTTTGGATGCCACGCAACCAAAAACAATCCTGGATGATATTTGAAATATTTCACTTCTCCAGAACACGGGGTCCAATTCGCATGGACATTTAACGGCGACATAAAAATGGAAACCTGAATTCTTTTACCCTGAAAATACTCCTGTTCTTCTACCTCTTCAATAACTACTACCTTTCCATCACAAGGAGCAACCAATTCATTGGCCTCGGCGCAATTCACACGATGAGGCAATCGGAAGAATTGCAAAAACAGCGAGAATACTATACCACATGCTACAGCTGTTAATATCCAAACTAAAGCAGCATCGAACATCAAAAAGGCGCCGCCAACAAGTATTGTAGAAACTAAAAGTGTTCCGCCTAAAATCTTAAAACCCTCTTTGTGAATAGTCATGTTAAAGCAAAATCAAATAAATTATTACAAGCGGAAGTGCAATAAGCAATCCGTCAAAACGATCCAATACCCCGCCGTGACCAGGAAGTAGTTTTCCAGAATCTTTAACCCCTTTTATACGCTTAATTTGAGATTCGATTAAATCTCCAATATTGGCAAAAACCGCGACAATTGCAGCAATGGCTATCCACTCCGTGCGACTGAATGAATTGGGCATTAATGAAAAAAGAAAATATCCCGAAAGAACAGCACTTGTCATACCACCAAACAATCCTTCCCATGTTTTTTTAGGAGATACTGCTTCAAGCAGCTTGTGCTTTCCAAAGAACTTTCCTATCAAATAAGCTCCTGTATCATTTGCCCATAAAATTAAAAAGAATCCAAACGGGAGACGTGCGTCAAATTCACCGTTGACTTTACCTAAAAAGACCAGCAGAGAAAAAGGCAGGACCGTATAAATAAAACCCATTAAGATTGTGGAAGTATCCAAAATAAAACTTGCACTCACCTTCATCATTTCAATAGACATAAATAACAACCAAAGCACAGGCACCATTAACATCCATCTCCAATCAGTTCCAAAAACCATGGTGGAAGCGGCTGTTACATAAAGGATAACGGCTAATCCAAGTCCCACTCGTCTTTGGAAGCGTCTCATTTGCGGATTAACCAATCGAACAAACTCCTGAAAACCCTTTGCAGCGAAAAATCCAAACAATAGCGTAAATGGCAAAAGCCCCGCAAAAGCAGAGCCCACCACAACTAAACTAAAAATAAGTCCAACCAAGGACCTCAATAATAAATTACTCAAATCTAACTCTCCTGTGTTTCTTGGGATTGTGTTTCACTATCTGAATTTTCTTCTTTCTTCTGTGAATCTTCAATAACGGGATTCTCCTCTGAAACAGGAATCACATCCACTTCCGCTTCTGCAATCAATGCATCTTTAACCAATTGAGCCGATGTCTCAGCATCGTCTATTTGAGTTTGACGATCGATGTATGGCCTTACCCCAAGAATTCTCTCTAAATCTTCTTTGAAAATCACTTCTTTTTCTAGAAGTAAGTGAGCCAACTCCTCTAATTTTTCACGATTCTCTGTAAGCAAATGAAGAGCACGCTGATAAGCGGCTTCAACCAATTTACTTACCTCTTCATCCATAGTTCTAGCAGTCTCATCGCTGTATGGCTTTTGAAACTGATTCTCGCCGGAAGAGTCGTAGTAACTCAAGTTTCCAATGCGATCATTCAATCCGTATATTCCAACCATAGCGTAGGCCTGCTTGGTTACTTTCTCTAAATCTGAAAGAGCTCCTGTTGAAATTTTACCGAAGATTACTTGCTCTGCTGCACGTCCACCCAGGGTTGCACAC
>CAMCUG010000065.1 GCA_945878835.1 Chryseobacterium gleum
GATGCAAAATCGTTTTCCAAGTCGAATTGGAAACAAGCGCAAGCTTCACTGCGCATACTCAGCGGGTTTTATGGAGTTTTGAAGCCAACAGATGTCGTTCTTCCCTATCGTTTAATGGTGGGAACTTCGTATAAAACGAAATCAGGAAATACGCTTTATTCCTATTGGAGCATTGCCGTAACAAAAAATCTTGAAAGTGAAATTTCTCCAAATGGATATTTGTTGAACTTGGCTTCTGATGAATATTTCAAAATTATCGACACGAAAAGTTTCAATCGAAAAATTCTTCACTTTAAATTCTTTCAAACGAAAGGGGAAGAACTCAAAAGCATCCCCACGTTTTCTAAACAGGCGAGAGGTAGCATGGCTCGATTCGTAATTGAATCAAACGCGAAGTCAATAGTAGATCTTCAGAAATTCAAGGAAGAAGGTTATTCCTTTAACGAGAAATTAAGCGACGAAAATACCTTGGTCTTCGTTAGATAACTTAGAACAGTCCGTTCAACTGCGCTTCAATACCGCTAATAATGGTTCCTAAGTCCTCTGGATTCTCATGAAAGCGATTGTTGTCAATGTCAATGATTAACAACTTACCCTTTGTATATGTCGTAGCCCATGCCTCGTAACGTTCATTCAAACGCGTTAAATAATCTAAGCGAATGGCTTCTTCGTAATCACGTCCGCGTTTTTGAATATTCGTCACCAACGATGGAACAGAAGCGCGCAAGTAGATCAACAAATCTGGAGGAGTAATGAACTCATCCATTACACCAAACAAATCAGTATAGTTTTCGAAATCACGCGTGGTCATTAAACCCATCGCATGCAAGTTCGGAGCGAAGATGTAAGCATCTTCATAAATGGTGCGATCCTGCACGATTTTCTTCGACTTCTTTTTAATGTCAATCAATTGTCTGAAACGACTGCGCAAGAAAAATACTTGCAAGTTGAAAGACCAACGTTGCATGTCTTTGTAGAAATCACTTAAATACGGATTGTTATCTACTTCTTCAAAATGAGCGTTGTATTTGTAGTGCTTAGCAATTAGAGTTGTAAGCGTAGTCTTTCCTGAACCGATGTTCCCGGCAATGGCTATATGCATAATTCGTTTAGGTAATAATGAGGTTCGAAAGTAGAGAAAATAAATGGAATACCGAAGTCTTATTTACCTAAGTTTTCAATAAGTGATATTTGTCGCATAACGCCCGATTCAACACTACTATAGAAGAGTTGACCATCACAAATTAACCAAGTGTTTTTACTGTCCAATGCGTTTAATTCGAAATAACTTAACATGCGCGGTGAAGCTTCACTATTTTTCCATTCATACAATATGTTTTCCATACGGAAATAAATACAGTCGTTCCAAGTATAAACGAGGCCATCGGTTACATATGGATTACATTGAATTTCTAAATTTCCAAACAGGGAAAATAACAGTATCCCTTTATCCGGGTCAATCAAATAAACACGCTGACCGTTTTCAATAATTTGTTTGGGTTGAAGAGTAGACTTGGTGAGATATGAGAGATTCGCAGACTGGCTTAATACCTCAAACTTTCTGTTCGTTCGAATCAGTGTGCTTGAATTTGCGTCATACAGCCACAGCGCATCGCCCTTTGAACCAGCCACACATGTTATTTGACCTTGAAATTTTTCATTTAAGAATATAGGTTCTTCCAGTACATTCAAATTGTTGTCGAAGAATACCAATGAGCTCTGATCTTGAAAAAACAAAAATGGAACGAGCGGATTCGTTAAGTCCAATTGCCCCGAAGTGCCGTATTGCAGAGTACTCAGTCTGTAATCTATGTTGAAGTTGGAACTGTGCATTGAAATGTGATCGGTGCATACGTCATAGATGTTCCCTAACGCATCGCATTGCACGCGATGTTGCGCTTGTATGCGGAATACAAACGCAAATAGGCACATGCACACAATCACGATGGACTTTCTCATTTATTCAATTCAATTAACTCTTCTAACCATACTCGATCCGTCGCTAATCTAGGAATTTTATGCTGTCCACCTAACTTATTCCGATTCTTCAGCCACGTATAAAAGACATCTTTCTTTCCTTTATGAATAATTGGAAAACCTAAATTCAAATTGGTGTTTCGCTTCGCGTCGTAATCCGAATTTTCGTCGCGTAAATTTTCATCCAACAAAAAACAAAAACGATCAAAATCAAAATCATTGTTTTCAAATTCAATGAACCACTCATGCGCAGCCGTTTCATTTTCTTCCGGGAAGAAAGGGGCTACGGTAAATTCTACCACGTAAATGTTCATGTGCGTGCAAGTCCGGTGCAACGCGCTTTCCGCGTTCTCAACCATGAGTTCTTCTCCGGTAAGATTAATGAATTGTTTGGTTCTGCCTACAATGAGAAATCGGAAAGGGTAGAGGTGAGTAAACCGAATTGTATCACCAATAATATATCGCCAAAGCCCCGTATTCGTCGAAATTACAATCGCGTAGATTGTGTTCAATTCCACTTCTTTCAACCCGATTGCTTTCGGAAGTTCGTTTTCCAATTCATCCAGTGGAATGAATTCATAATAAACGCCGTAATCCAACATCAAAAGCATTTCATTCGAATTCAATTGATCTTGAATGCCGAAAAAGCCTTCACTCGCGTTGTATGTTTCGAAATAATCCGTCGTTCCATTCGGAAGTATCGCATTGAACTGCTCGCGATAAGGTGCGAAGCTTATTCCTCCGTGCATGTACATCTGTAGATTCGGCCACACTTCGTGAATGTGATTGGCTTTTTTCAATTCCAAAACACGACGAAGTAAAATCAGTGTCCAGCTGGGCACTCCTGAAAGCACACGAACGTCTTCATTCATGGTGTTAAGCGCCATGGCATCGAGTTTCTCTTCCCAATTGTCCATGAGTGAAATCTCGCGTTGCGGAACGCGTTTCATTTCCACCCAAAAAGGTAAATTCGAAATAATAATTCCACTTAAATCGCCAATGGTGTTTTCTTCCTCTTCACTCATCTTCGTGCTTCCACCTACGACCAATGTTTTTCCAGAAAATAAATCGGCATTTTCACGAAGGTGATAAAAGATGGCGAGCAAATCTTTTCCGCCTTTGTAGTGTCCTTCTTCTAAATTCTCAATCGAGATGGGTATGAATTTGCTTCGGCTATTTGTGGTGCCTGAACTCTTCGCGAACCACTTGGTCTTTCCCGGCCAGAGCACATTCTCTTCTCCCTGAATCATTTTTTCTATATATGGAAAATGATCTTCATAAGAACGAAGAGGAATGTGTTTGCGGAAGTCTTGCAGCGTGTGAATGTTCTCGAAGTTATGCTCCTTTCCGAAGGCGGTAAGGGCAGCTTCGTCGATCAGCTTCTGGCGAATTTCTTCTTGTACCTCAATGGGGTATTGCTTGAAGAGCTCCATCTGATGAAGCCTTTTTTTTATTACCCAACCGAATACTGTATTTCCTGCCATATTTAAAGTAAAACGCCCTCTAAGATAATCCTAGAGGGCGCCTTAATAAAAAGATTTTTATTATCGAATCAAATTCAAGTGTCCTTGAATCTCAAAACGTTCCCCAGTTGTTTTTGAAATCACAACTGCGGTCCAGTTGTAAACTCCTTCCGGACAATAATGTGCTCCGTTGTAGGTATTGCCCGTCCACGCTGTTGATGGGTTAGTGGCGCTGAAAACGATATCTCCCCAACGATTGAAAACATCTAGTTTGAATTTGCTTTCATCTATATCGCTTCCCACCATAAAAACCACATCGTTTAATCCATCGTTGTTCGGAGTGAAGGTATTCGGGATGTAATATTGGAAAATGTTACGAATGATTATTTCGCCTTCAACGAAATCTGTGCATCCATTCGCATCTGTAACCGTTAAACGAATCGGATATTCACCTCCTGTTCCTTGCGGGAAAGTGAAGGTGGGATTCTCAGCAGATGAGGTTCCGAGTGGTGCGCCAATGTTGAAAATCCAGTCGTAAGTGACAATATTCCCTAAAGACTGATTGGTGAAATTAATGACAGTGTTGTTCGCATCTGTTGGTTGCGGATCAGCAATGTATCCAGCCACAGGCGGATCGAATGAAGTTAAGAAGTTCGAAATCGTTGTGCTGTAAGTACAACCAATGCTTGTTACAACAGACAGCGTAACATCGAAAGAGCCAGGTGCTGGGAAGTTCAAGTCCAATTGATCTTGATTTAAAACATAATCGCCGTTGCTGATTTCCCACGCCATATTTAGATATAAGCTAGGGTCAGTAGTATTGACCAACGTTAAAGTCTCTGGCCAACATTTAGAAGGGTCAGGAGAAGTGAAGGTTACAGCCACATCAGGCGCAACAGCCACGTTGAAGCATTGTGTGATCGTATAACCGCAATCATCAATAACTGTTAAGCAAGCTTGTCCGCTTACAGTCGGATTAATTTGAGCATCAGGCGTATTCGCGACAGCAGTTCCATTGTAGGTCCACTCATACGTGAATGGCGCTTGACCAGATGCTTGAGTCAATTGATCCAAATTTAAATCGCCCAAATAACAAAGTGCAGTGTCGTTCGCAATGGTCATGGTCGTTGGTCCTGCGAATGCGATGTTCAATGTTGAAAACAACGAACATGTTCCAAGTGTAACCGTATATGTGTAGTTTCCAGAAGGCATGGTCAATGGATCGAAAATCCCGAAAGGAACAGCTGCATTGCTTGGGTTGGTCCATACTCCAGTTGAAACAGGAGTTCCTCCTAGTTGCGGAAGCATATCGAAGGCAGGGTCGGTAGAACAGATGTTAATAGAATTGTCTATACCAGGATCTCCAATAGGGTCAATGCTTACGATGGCTTGGTCTGTGCTTGCACAATCGGGATGTCCAACTGGATATCCGACAAGTGTGTATGTCGTTTGTTGATCCAAAGAACTCATGGTCGGTTGTGGAACATTTGGATTGTTCAAATTGCCCGCTGGAGTCCATTCCCATGTATATTGAGGACCGCCGTTGGTGCAATTCACATCGTAGGTCCAAGGTTGGTATGAACCGCTTGAACAAGCAACTGATCCGTCCGCTGTGAATGTAACTGTAATACAACCTGTTGGATTTGTGGCAGTCCAAGATTGTCCGGTAGCATCTCCTGTACTCCAGTTGCCAATTTGCGGATAGGTCGCATCTGGTCCATCAAAGACATCAAAGTTCTCAAAGAAACCTTCCATTTGACCCGATATAAAATCGAATGTCATGAATGAAACACCGTCGTTTTGGACATCTGGACAAAACGTCCAAGTAAAGTTCTCTCCGTTGGTGTAACAATAATTAAAGACACCGCCGTCCTGCGCGCAACTCGGTGTTGGAATTCCTTGAAATCCTCCTTGAAGGGTAAGGTCTCCGCAAGAGTAGATTTGGTCAGGTCCTGCGGTAATGGTTAACGGCTCAGTAAACGTAATCTGAATAGTTGAGTCAAACGAACAACCAAAATTATTTACGACGTGGTAAGTGTAATCGTATGTTCCTGGTCCCGGAGGATCAATGGTAGCAATATCTGCATCCGCATCAATAATTATGATGTTTGGACCCGTCCAATAGGAAGAGTCTGAATCTATACCAATCGATGGGGTGAAGGTAGTGATGCCCGGAAACAAAGCGGGATTAAAATTGATACCCCAATAGAAAATATATCCGTTGTCAATAGCGAGGTTGTCTGTTACCGTGAAGGTCCAAGCGCCGTTAAGCGGACATCCAACCAGGTCGCACAAATTTCCGGCCGCTGAGTAGGTTCCTGGAGTAAGAGAAGTTCCTGGAGTAGGGCCTCCCGTGGGTGTGGTTAGTCCACCAGTAGCCCCTTGTCCCCATGTGCCTGTTGTAGAAGTCGGTGCCCAAAAGTATTCAGAACCAACACCCGGATTAGTTGAACCATCGTCAATGGCTTGGCCAAGGAAGGTTCCTCCGCCACCGTTGGTTCCCCAGGTAACGAGGTCTACCGTAGTTCCGTCAGGACACGTAATTGAAATACCAAGATCACCCATGTAGCTGTGTTCCATGTTTACCATAATGCTGTACAAATCTGCACATGTGGCGAGTGTAGCTCCTGGATCAAAGAAATCGAAATTAAGTGATGTCGAATAAGAGAATCCAGCTCCGTCGGCCAAATAGGTTGTTCCTGCGACAACTTGCGGAGGAAGTGCTGTCCATTGCGTGCTCTCAGATGATCCTTGCAGAATAACTTGTTCACCGAAACAAGTCGTTTCAGTAATGTTATTCAATTCAGGGAACGTAGGAATCGTTGAAACTAAAATTTGAAGTGGGGTGGTGTTCAAGCTCTGGCACCCATTGTTGTCTTGCACGGTAAGTGTTACAACATATTCCCCTGGTTCGTTGAACGTATGCGAGGTAAATTGCCCCGACAAGCTATCAATGATCCCATCGTCGAAATTCCAGATGTATTGATCTAGTGTAAACCCCGGTTCTGCGAAGGAGCCAACGCCGCTAAAATCAATAGCGGCTCCAATACATACTGAAACGGATTGCTCAGGGCCATTCGGAACTGGATTTGCAATTACAGAATTTTGAGTAGGTGGCGCACAAGGAGTGGTACATAAAATGGCCGCCTCAAATCCAGGTGAACTCACATTTGCATTTCCGTTGTCTGAAAACACGACGGTTAAACATCCAGAAGGGTTGTTAACTGTTCCTGTAACTTGAAGACCTTGAAGCGTTGTTCCTGTATAGCTACCCAATTGAGCAGCGCTGGTATTTGGCCCATCAAAAATGGTAAAATAGTCACTGTTGTTTCCGTTTGGGGAAGTTTGCAACGAAAATGCAGAGAAGTCAAGCTGAATAACATCGCCAGGGGTATCCGGACAAATGGTCATTGTATAATTCGCATCTGGATAAGGGCTTCCTCCACCTGCATCAAACAAAGAACCTGTGCACGTTGAAATAGTAGTTGTGCTCATGCAAAAGTTCCCCGGAACACCACAGTCCAATTGCCCGTAAGTTGAATACGAAAAGAGACTCAGAAAAGCGATAGATAAGAATTTATTCATTCTTGAAGTTGATTTAGTTCAAAGACACTTTTATCCAACAAATGGTTGCATACAGTTGTCTTAAAAGTAGCCAGGCGAATTTAAGAAAAAAGGACAAGCTTTTATCAAGAATAAGTGCAAACAAAAGGGCCTTCGAAAAGGCCCTTCTGTTTTTGGTATATGAGGTTTTGGTTAAGGTACAATTGTAAGTGTTCCGCTGTAATAGCGCGCGTCGTTTCCATCTTCACCATAAATTAAAACTATCCAAGGAAATTGTTGGCCAGCAACGGCTTGTTTTCCCGACTTCATTTCACCCTTCCAAACTTTCGTTTTAGCTGATGTCTCGAAGATAATGTCTTCTCCGTCGTAGATTGAAAGTTTGAACTTGTTGCCACCTTTCTTTAGGGCTTCTGGCATGAATGAAATATCTGATGCACGCACGGTAGATTCAGCACCTAAATTAAAATCGGCATTCACCTGAACAATTTTCACTTGCTCGTCCTTACAACCATAAGTGTTTTGAACTTCAAGAATCACAGATTGCTTTCCTTTCGAATTATAAATAACACTTGGAGAGACTTCATTTGAAATTTTATTCCCTGAGAACTTCCAAACAAAACTATTGGCATTCACACT
>CAMCUG010000066.1 GCA_945878835.1 Chryseobacterium gleum
ATTCCCCATGAAGGAAGTGATGTTACTATTTCCTTCATTCAGATTAATATCATAGTTGGAAATAGATGCGGTTCCGCCGTTATCGATGGAACGCGTGATGAAGAATGGGTCGTATAAATTTCCTCCGGATAACTGCACTGTATTTCCAGTTGCATTGTTTGACCCAGAAACATTTTCAATTTTCAACTTACCGTCGAAACCCATTTTGTGAGTGACATGAAATCCGAGTGAAGCCTGTTCCAGCGCGAGCGACCCTGTAGGCATGTTAGCACCCTCAGCCAGGTTGAATGATTCATCGAATGTGTAACTATCGTTTCCGAAATAACCTCTGGCATAATCGATTTTCAGATTAGACATAAGCAATTCAAATCGAACGGAGTCCTGACCGTAAATGGTGTTCTGATCAGCGGTGGTATTTTGCTCAGTTCTAATTTCAAGATGCGTAGAAAGCTTGTTGTAATCGAATCCTGTTGTGCCGGAAAGGACAACATATTTGTTCGACATGTCTACGGTGAAATATCCTTCTGTTGGAGCAGCAGCGCTTCCCGGAGTTAAAGCAAAATCAATATCTGTATTGTTTCCATACACTTCCGAAACATTGTATAACGTAAAGCTCGGATGCAAGTACGCATTCACGTATGACTTCACATGAACAATAATTTGTCCGGACTTCACCTTCACCATGCGCAAACCTGTTCCGTTCGTTTCAACGGAATAATTTTGATTTTGAGTAATGATTGCTGTATTTCCCGGAATTTGAAAAGGTCCACCTGAAAGTGGCACTACGAATTTCTGTGAAATGTTTGTGTCTGGGATTTGTGTCAAATCGTTTGTTCCAAATCCAGAGATATTCTTTTCGAAATACAAATGATAAATGCCTGCGTTGTCTGTGTATCCGTTGTCTGCAGTTAAATCTGACAAAGTCAATCTCCCGTGAGCCAAAGGCGCCACCCAATTCGTTTGCCAAGTGGTAGCTTCCTCTTTCTTACAAGACGAAAGCAAAATGATACAAGCAAAAAGGCAGAGACAGATTTTCGAGTGCATGGTATCAAATATAATCTATCCTTGAACAGGTTTTGTGATTCGGTTAAATCGATAGATCAAAATCAACTGTGCCATCAACCACGGACCTATTTCATCTGGAAACGTTTGAATTCCAATAGCAGGAATGTATATGGCTAAAAGCACATAAGCAGAAAGTCCCATTTGAATAAAGGCGTACTTTCTAATCCAAGCCTTCAACCCTTCCACACGTGCAAAGGCTAGAGCAAAAAGCATCGGGTTCGCCCACAGAATATTGAAATTCCATTTGGTGGTGGTATGATCGGTTAAGAACCACATTACGAGCAACACAATACCCAGCACTCCGAAGAAACCCAGAAGCAAACGTTCTGAAAAATTCCAACCTCTTTTCTTCCACCATAAATAAAGACTGAATCCAGCGAATAGCAAGGCGGAAAGGGTAACATACAAAATAGGTTTCGCTGAAGGCGCTTGCTTTTCAAACAAGGAATCATCAACGGGAAGAATCTCGTTTGTTCTTCCCAAAACCTTTTGTCCGTTGAATGTCCAAGCCATCATATTCGACTGAAGACTATCGGGTAAAAAAGAAGTTTGTCCGGCCTCTGGCGTTTTATCGCAAGGCATTCCCAAGACCAAATCAATCCCGAAATCTGCCAAATATTGATGAGCTAAATAGACGTCAATGTCGTGCCTGAATCTTGGTCGATTCGAAAATGTTTTTTCATTCTGTTGAATTTCCGGAAAGGCCTTCAAGACAATATCTCTGACTCGTGTTGCGCAATTGTCGTAAAAGAAATCGTATTGAAAATACTTATTTTCCTTCTTTGCATTTTCAATAAGCAAAGCTCCCAAAGTTCTTATCTGTTCCGCACTCAACAAGAATTCATTTTCCAATATTCCTCTTCCTCCAAACAAATACTGCTGCTGAAATCCTGCAAATTCCTCAACGCTTAGCATGTAGTTCAGTTTACCTCTTGCGAATTTCAAATAGAAATCATCTGAAAATTCAAAGGTTCCGTAATTGAAAACGAAGTCTACCCATTCACCATTCAAGGTGTCTGTGTAGCGAATAGCGCTGTGTCCGAAGCAGGTGTACAATTCTTCTCCTGGAGAGCACGTTAGTAGAGACATACGAGGAAGTTCACCCTCGTGGATGTTCACGGTGGCCTTCGCGCCAAATGCAATCGCTATAAAAATTAAACAAGCAATAAATCTTTTCATAATGTCCATTCTCCTTTATAAACCAATTGCGCTGGTCCGCACAACCAAATATTCTCATAACCCTTCGCTGTTTTTTCAAATCGAACAATCAAGTCTCCGCCTAATGCGTGAATTTCCTTTTGACCGTCGTTGTTCGACATCCGGTGCATCACTAGTGCGCATGCCGTCACGCCGGTTCCACACGAAAGTGTTTCACCCTCTACCCCACGTTCATAAGTGCGAACCAAAGCCTCGTCTTCATTCAACAAGGTCAAGAAGTTCACATTCGTTCCTTCTTTCTCAAACTCTTGACTGTAACGAATTTCGCTTCCCAACTCAATGACATCAAGATTCAAATCCTCAACCATTCGCACGATATGCGGAGAACCCGTATTTACAAAATATTCATTTTCACTCCGAGCAATGACTTCCGAAACATCGGACATTCGAATGGAAATTTCTTTTCCTTCAATTTTCGCTTCGTGATAGCCATCGATTGCTCTGAAGGTAGCCTCTTCCTTTTTCAACATACCCAAGCTTTGCACAAAAGCTACCGCGCATCGACTTCCATTTCCACAAAAAGATTGAGAACCGTCGGAGTTGAAATAGTTCATGTAGAATTCAGTTTCCTCGTCGCCTTCAATGAGAATTAGCCCGTCGGCGCCAATGCCGAAGTGCCTATCGCAAAGCTCGGCGACCTCTTCCGCAGTGGGTTGCCATGCGTTTTCACGATTATCAATCATAATGAAATCGTTGCCCGTGCCGTGGTATTTGAAAAATTGCATGTTCCAAAGGTAAAACGGTTTCTGTGAAGTACCGCGTTGTTGTAACTTGCAGTCCGAAAGAAAATTTCATGGAAAACGAACTGAACTTGAATAGCGACACCTTGCTCTTGGCTTATGAAAAAATGGCCACTGCTCGTCAGCTTTCTGATTTATACGAAGCCAACGCCAAAGTCACTTCGAAATATGTGCACGCTACCTCACGTGGACACGAGGCTTGCCAGATTGCGCTTGGACTTCAGCTAACGAAAGACGACTACCTTTCTGCTTACTACAGAGACGATAGCATTCTGTTGAGTATTGGTATGACTCCCTATGAGCTCATGCTTCAATTGTTCGCTAAAAAAGACGATCCGTTTAGTGGTGGAAGAACATACTACTGTCACCCTTCTCTCAACCGTCCTGACATGCCGAAGATTCCTCATCAATCTTCAGCTACCGGAATGCAAGCCATTCCAACCGTTGGTGTGGCTATGGGTGTCCAATACAAAGAGCTTCAAGGATTGAACGACACTGATATTCCTTCAGTGGTTGTGTGTTCCATTGGAGATGCAGCTATGACCGAAGGTGAGGTGAACGAGGCACTTCACATGGCTAATTTGAAGCAGCTTCCTGTGTTGTTTTTTGTTCAAGACAACGAATGGGATATCAGTGCTCACGCATCTGAATTCCGCACGGGCGATGCCACAAACCTCGCTAAGGCCTATCCGAATATTCGTGTGAAGAGTATCGACGGAACCGATTTCGTTCAATGTTTTAACACGATACAAGAGATCTTGACCAGTATGCGCAAAACGCGTAAACCTTGGATGCTGCATTGCAAAGTTCCGTTGTTGGGTCACCACACATCGGGTGTTCGCAAGGAATGGTACAGACACGATTTGGAAGAAGCTGAGAAAAGAGATCCACTTCCAAAATTCAAAAAACAATTAAACAATTTCGGATTTTCAGATAGCACGTTGGAAGACGTGTGGAAGAAGGCCGGTGAAAATATTTTACGCGATTACGATCGTGCTTCAACTGCGGAGGATCCTTCTCCCTCTTCATTGATGGATCACGCCTACGCCCCTACTCCAATTACTGAAGAGAAAGGCGAGCGTGCACCGCAAGGAAAAGAAGCTACTGTAATGGTAGACTGCGCATTGTTCGCAATGCAAGAAATTTTATCGAAGCATCCGGAAGCCTTGTTATACGGACAAGACGTGGGCAAGCGCTTAGGCGGTGTGTTTCGTGAAGCGGCAACGTTAGCAGAAAAATTCGGAGACAATCGTGTCTTCAACACGCCCATTCAAGAAGCATTTATAATTGGAAGTACGGTTGGAATGAGTGTCGCTGGATTGAAGCCTATTGTGGAAGTTCAGTTCGCAGATTACATCTGGCCAGGTTTGAACCAATTGTTTACCGAAGCAGCTCGCAGTTATTATTTATCGAATGGTAAATGGAACGTGCAAGCGCTTGTTCGTGTTCCCATTGGCGCATACGGAAGCGGTGGCCCTTACCACAGCAGCAGTGTAGAAAGTGTGTTGTGTAACATTCGTGGAATTAAAGTGGTTTATCCAAGTAACGGAGCCGATTTAAAAGGACTTTTGAAAGCTGCGTTTTACGATCCGAATCCTGTTGTTATGCTCGAGCACAAAGGATTGTATTGGTCGAAGGTGAAAGGTACCGACATGGCTCGTTCAATTGAGCCATCAGAAGATTACATTATTCCACTTGGAAAAGCAAATACTGTTCTCACTTCCAACCGTAAAAAATCAATCGCGGTCATTACCTACGGAATGGGTGTTCATTGGGCGATGAACGCCGCGAAAAATTTCGATGGTCAAGTTGAAATTATAGATTTGCGCACACTTATGCCGCTTGATGAAAACGCTGTCTTTGCCGCTGTTAAAAAATGCGGACGCTGTCTTGTGTTAACCGAAGAGCCGGCCATGAATAGTTTCTCTCAGGCACTTGCAGGAAAAATTTCAGAAAACTGCTTTGAGTATTTAGATGCTCCGGTAAAAACTTTGGGAAGTGCTCCTACTCCTGCTATTCCACTGAACAGTGATTTAGAAGCGGAACTTCTTCCTAATGCTGAAAAAGTGAGTGTCGTCATTTCTCAAATTTTAAATTATTAATGAAACGAATAACGCTACTTTTTTCTTTCTTATGCCTTCAACTGTGCTCGTTCGGACAGAGCAAGGAATTCGAGGGTGTTTTAATTTACGAGCTTCACACCTACAATGGAATAGAAAAATCGAGCAGCATCTCACACATTAAATACTCGGTAAAAGGAAAATTATGGCGGGGTGAAATTGTTGGAAATGAAGACTCAATTGCGCCTGTTAGCTATTCGCTCCTTGTGAATTTAAAATCAAAGGAAGCAACCATTTTGGCTAACATCTCAAACACCAAAATGGCTGTAGCTAGCGAAAGCTTTTTTCAAATTGAAAAAACAAACTCTTTCTCATCAGAGGCAGACTCGAAAAAGCTGACCATTGCTGGACATCAATGCAAATCAGGTGTTATACTAAGCAAATCAGCTGATAAAAAAACAGACACTACTTCCGTTTGGTATACAATGTCTTACGCTGCAATTCCATTTCAGTTTGAAACAGCCACTGCCCCGGGATTGATCGTTTCCATTCAGCAGGACAAAAATTCCTTTTGGGAATTGAGCGAAATTAAACCTGGGAAATTAAGCCCGGAAATTTTCGAAGTGCCTCATGACTACAAACACATGTCCATGACTGAATTTCAAGAGTATCTAGCCGCACTTGGAGAACTAGAAATAGAAGTAGAAAATCTAGAACTAGATTAAATCGATTATACATGAGTAATTGGTATTCAAGAAAGTTCGCTCGAGTTTTATCTGTTGAAAGACTTCTTTGGATGGCACTAATCTGTGCGGGAGTTTTTACGTATTTCAGATATAAAACAGTACCTTCTCTTGAGCAAGACTCTATTGTCGTTATTGATAGTGCGGGAGTTCAGCACAAACTTTCGGAACTTACCTCGGGAATTACCGTGGTTCACTTTTACGCTTCCTGGTGCGGACCTTGTTTAAAAGAGCTTCCAGAAATTCAAACTTTCATGAACACCCCTCTCGGAAAACAAATTAACTTTGTATTTATTACCGATGATCGTGAAGACGTTGCAAACGTGTATCGAGAGCGATACGGATTTAATATTTATCGAGTGAACAAACTCAAGGATGTAAATGTTTACTCTATACCCGTATCCTATTTGTTGAATGAAAATCATGAAGTGGTGAAGAGTAATCTCGGAGAATGGAATTGGAATAAAATAGAATTTAACGACGAAATAAAAACATTAATACAATAGAAAAATGAGTAAGGTTTCTATTACACTAGACAAAAAAACCATTGAATTAGAAATCAATCCAGATGGAGAAACAATTCTAAACGCAGCCATAGATGCGGGGTTAGACGCTCCCTATTCTTGTCAAGGTGGTGTATGTACGACTTGTCAATGCAAAGTCCTTTCAGGAACAGCGCGCATGGATGCTAATCACGCCCTAACCCCTAAAGAAGTTGAGCAAGGCTATATCTTGGCTTGTCAAGCACATCCAACAAGTGATGAACTGACAATTACTTGGGATATTTAACGTTACAAATACAGGCAAAATGACAATTGTTTCATCTTACCAAAAAACTAAATTGTAATTTTGACCAGATGAAAAAGTACACTTCACTGATTTTCGGATTGATTTTGATGACGCTTGTTTCTTGCAAGCATGAGCCTCCATTGGATTTAGACGGCACATTGGCAGAGAATTGCGATCCCGATACAGTGTATTTCGGCAACACCATTTTACCCCTGCTCGTTTCAAATTGTGGAATGTCGGGATGTCACGACGAAGGAACGCACGCCGAAGATATTGTCGTTACAGATTATTACTCACTTATGAATTCGGGCATTATTGACATGGGCAATGCCAACAACAGCGATTTGATGGAGGTTATTACCGATTCAGATCCTGACAATATAATGCCGCCCCCACCAAGCAGCGCGTTAACAAGCGCTCAAATAAACGCTATTCGGACTTGGATAAATCAAGGAGCGAAATTTAACAATTGTGTCGGTTGTGACACTGTTAATTACACGTTCAACGCCTATATCCTACCAATAATTCAAACCAATTGCACGGGCTGTCACAGCGGTGGTAGTCCGGATGCTAATTTGAGTTTAACGAATTATTCTGAAATAGTCAGCTCTGCAAATGATGGCTCGCTCATGCACTCCCTGCATGCAACTGGTGGCTATTCCATTATGCCAAAAAACTCATATGGACTTCAGAGCTGCAAGATTACTCAAATTCAAAAATGGATTAACGATGGTGCGCTTAACAACTAAGACGAGCATGTTGCTCTTAACTATGACTATGCTTTTGACAGCATGTTATTACGACAATGAAGAGTATTTGTATTCAGCAACACCCTGCGACAATACGTTTACTTTTACAAGTAGAATTGCTCCCTTGGTTGCGCAACAGTGCGCAAGTGGGTGTCACGAAGGTGCTAATCCAAGTGCGGGTTTGTCCTTAACCACTTACGACGAAATTAAAGCCATTGTAGACAACGG
>CAMCUG010000067.1 GCA_945878835.1 Chryseobacterium gleum
GCCAGATTTCCCTGATAATTCGTTTCACCATTGAATACTCTACAACCTGACGGTTTTGCATTGAAACCAAACTCATCTGTTCCAAACAAAACAGTTCCTGCCGGCCAACCCTCTGAAAATAGCGATGTCAATTTTTCCGCTTCATTGTTCCCTCTCCATCCGAGAGATTGCGTTTCCTCATTGGACATCCCAATTTCTTTTTCCAAAATTCTCCAATCTTCGTCTGTTGACACATGCCAACCTTCTGGGGCTATATTCTTTGCGCTTTCAACCACCGTAAAATTGTATAACAACCCGTATTGGCCATCGTTCAATGATGTGTATGCAGCTTCCACGAAGTTCTGCCAATCGCTATTCAATGCGTTAACTGAAATAAATGCAACAGAGGAACTGTCGTTAAACCGTGTTACTTTCAGATTTTCGGCCATCCACCACTGGTTGCCAATCTTCACGGTCTTGTATACGTTTCCATCTATATCGGTTATCGTGCTGGTTTCAATCACTCGTGGCGGAATAACCTCCTCTTGGCAACCGGTAAAGACCAATCCTACAACTAACGCAGTCATTAGAATGAATGAATTCAAATACGCTCTCATAACTTAATAAATAATTTATGCTTACTTAATTCTCCGTTTGAAACTTTCAATTGATACATGCCCGGATCTAGATTAGAAAGTTCCAATGGCAGAACAACATTCAAATCAGTGGTCGTAAATAATCCTGACAATTTCACAGAACCATAGGTGTTGTATACTTCGTAAGTCCAAATGTTCGCAGTACCCGAAATAATATTCATTGTCATATCTCCGCTCGTCGGATTCGGATACACATTTACATCGAAGTCGTTGCCCATTAACGAAGGACAAACCTCTTCAATGTTTCTGCCTGCGCAAGAACCTGGATAGCAGCACAATTCTACAATGTTAATGTTGGCCAAAGGGTCATAATTACAGGCTAATAAATCGGTACAACCAAATACAACGGGTGTAATACAAGACCCCTCTTCCAAACAAACAAAAGAAGAGCTGTATTCTAGATAATTCGGGTCATTACAACCGCAGGAATATGGATAACTTAAATAAGGATTGTACTTTTCATTGTCACCCAACAAGGTGTCCCAAGAAACGTAATTCACTGTGGTTGGGACACCACTCACCAATTCTTCGACGGTAATATTTATGTTGAAGGCCAACTCCCCTGTGGTAGTCAATTGAGCAATAATTACTTGATTGCTATCGGCAACAGTACCTTGAACTCCAGAGCAGCTCAATTCAAAAATCGTGCTCGCAAATGAATTTTGCGGAACCAACGAGCCAAAGATGGTAGAATCTGTTCCGGATAGGAAATCTAATATTCCAGCATTATACCAATTAGTTGGAACCGAATTCAATGTGTCCATTCCGTCTGCAATCGTCAATGGAATTCCGCACGACGGGTCTTCGTTAATCAACAATCCTGAGGAAACCAAGGCACTTCCGCCATCGTTGTTCACTCCACCCACAAATGAACCATCGGTGTCTTGATCTTTCAAAATACCATAATAATACTTTGTCCCTTGTTTGGCTGTTTGTCCTAAGGTTAACCACGTATCCAATGCCACCGTATTTTCTAAATATCTTCCTTTTATGAAATCCTTTGCAAACGTTTGTCCGTCGAGAACATTGTTAAAAAACACTTCTGAACTCGAAATTGAGAACGGGTGATTCACATCGCCATAGATACGCTTTAAAACGGTACCCGGCTTTAAATCGAGATAAATTCTGTAAGTCGATGAACCTACAGGAACGCCTCCACCATCAACATCTGTAGCGTCGTTCGCATCGCTCACATAATATTTCTCTACAATTACTTTTTCCAACTGCGCAGATGCAAAATGTGCAAACAATACTGAAAAAAATAGGGTTGAAATAAGTCTTTTCATCTTAATCAATAATTATAGTTTGTATGCGAAACTGACTAAGAAATTTGTTCCGTATCTGAAGTTATCAAAGTCTACATAACCACCTGGTAAATCGTACGACCTGCGCACCGGCGAGTTCAATATATCTCGAATAGTTAAGCTTGCACTGTAGTGTTCACCGATTGACTTGCTAATCTTGAAATCCAACAAATGTCTGGGTATCTCATAAACATCCGGACGTCCTTTTACTGATCCAGCGATAACCAAACGCGGGCCTTGTACGTTGTAACTTACAGTAGCGGTTAAACCAAGTGTGTCGGACGTATAAGAAAACATGGAGTTAAATAGGTACGGCGCTTGTCCAAACATTGGACGATACAAGGTGTCAATAATGGTATACACCTTAATTCCGTCAATGATCTGCAAATCCTTTCGAATAAACTGAGCTTCTGATTTAACCAATGTTAGATTGGCGCGAAACTCGAAATTTCTCCCTATCTGTTTTTTACCTTCTAACTCAATACCACGGACTGTTGACTGATCAATGTTATCCCAGGTTATACCCGCACCACCGAAACCCATCTCAATGTGATTACGGAAATCTTTGTAGAACACACTTGCCGATACATTGTCGCCGTTGGCGAAATAGACTTCCCCGCGGAAATCATAATTGGTAATGTTGACCAATTTCAAATCTGAGTTTCCGTATATCAAGGTTCGGAACTCGTTGTCGTAAATAGCCGCATCGCTTAACTCGCGAATACTTGGTCGCGCCACCGATTGACTATAATTGAATCGTAAATTACTCTGCGTTTCTGACTTAGACTTTATTTTATAGATCAAACTTCCGCTAGGCAGTATGTCCCATTGATCTATGGAAGCAGCATTCACTAGAGCAAATCCACCTACATTCTCTCTTCGAATGTCATTTACACCATAGCCTAATTCATAAAACAAATCGGCATCTGTAAAAATGTCGGTATGCTCCATTCTCACACCGCCTGAGAAACGCAACGACTGATTAATTTCGAAATCAATCAAACCATAAACTGCCTCGACATTACTATTACCGAAACTATGATTTCTTTCAAAATCGAAATCCATATAATAGTAATCGAGAATACCGTCCTGGATAACAAATTTATCAAGACTCAAATAGTTATCTAAATCCCCATCTAATAAGGGCTCGACAACACCTTGATTTCCATTAAATAATCTAAACTCTTTGTTATCTATTTTTCTGTAATTCCGCTGAGTTGCAGCACCGAATTTAAGTTTTCTTACAACCCCTTCAATTTTGGACTTAATTGGCAATTCAAATCCAACTCTTCCATCAAAAATATTTTCATCTAAGTACCTATCATATCTGCGTATTCCTTCACCTGCGGTTGGTGCGAATTCATAGCCCGTTACCGTTGTATTATCTAAAAACCGGAGGAACTGAGTTGCCTTAAAATCAGGAGCCACACTGCTTCCGTCGGTATAAGATGCATTCAGGTCTAACTTCAACTTTAGAGTTGGTATGTAATGCTGCGAAGAATATTGATAAATCAACTGCTTGCGCTGCTCATAAAAAATATTTTTCGAAACAGCCGCTTCTTGATTAATTAATCCTTGAGGCATCTCCTCAAAACTAGCGACATCATTATTACCTATAATGTTGGGCATAAACATCAAAGAAACTTTGTTGTTCTTGTTCAATTTGTAAGCCAAATTGAGCAGGGCGCTTATTGAATTTGTTTCGCGACTTACAATTGCATTATCCTGTCTTTCGAAGAGGTATCCCAATGTTTCATCGCCAACTCGTTGAGAGATTCCGTTCGGATCGAAACGAATAGCGGAGCCGTATTTAAATCCAAAAATGAAACCCAGCTCTTTTCCAAACAAGGTTTTTTGATCACCAATACTAAAGCTTTGCGAGAAATTAATTGGAGCGCGACGGAATTTCGTATTCCAATTGTTACTGAACCCGTTGCTGTAATCGGTACCATTCGGGTTAATGGCATTAAATGCCTGCGGTTTGTAGGTTGTGTTGTATTGGTCACGCGCATTTTGAACAGCCGAAGGATCGTTAAACTGAGCAGCAGGCAACAATCCCAACTGCACCAATCCCATACGGAAATAAGCGTCTGACTGTGCATCGCCATCTTGCCACCCCTGAATGCCTTGTTGCGCAAAGTAATCACCTAAACCCAGCGCCACCATTTGCTGATATCCCGAAGGATCCAAGTTCGGCGCTGATAATCCATCCGTATCTCTTATTCTTAAACCTCCATCGAATCCCAACCAGTCGGTGCTGCTTCGGTCGGAAGTAATGAAATTCTTGAACGTCGTTTGAGAATTATATCCGAATTGCGATTCAATATTTACCGACAGTTTGTCGGGATAATCTTTGGTCTCTACTGAAATGTAGGCACCTGCCCAGTCTCCGGGTAAATCGGCGCTTTGAGTTTTGGAAATGACAATGTTGTCTACCAAACTTGAAGGGAATATGTCTAACTTAATGTTGTTGGTTAACGGGTCTAAGGTTGGGATACGAGAACCATTTAATGTGGTGCGAACGTAGCGGTCACCAATACCACGAACTGTAATTAAACCGCCGTTGGTAGAAACTCCCGAAACACGTGCAATGGCGTTTACCACACTGGCGTCTCCGGTTTTCTTCATGACTTCCGCAGAAATGAAATCTAACGTAACCGCAGAATTCATTTTCATTTTTTCCATGTAGCCGTCGTTCGCTTTAACGCGCTTGGCTACCACGTCCATTCCCTTAATGATGTTCGAAGAATTCAGCAAGGTGAATTCTTTTGCCACTGTGCCGTTTTCTTTGATTTGAATTTTTTCTTCCAAGGTTTCGTAACCCAAGATCACGAAATTTAGGGTGTAGAGCTTGCTGTCTGGAAACTTCAAGGTGAACGTTCCTTCGAAATCTGTTTGTGCAATCACTGTCTCGTTCTCTAGGGTACGAACAATGACCCCAAACATAGATTCTCCTTTCTCATCGGTAACCTTTCCTCTTAATGTACCCTGCGCCACAAGGGCCTGGGATGCTAGGAAAAGAAAAAGGACTACAAAAAAGTGTTTCATAACAACGTGCTTCTAAATGTTTATTTTTTCACAAACTTCACGCTGTGAATTTGTCCTTTTCTCTCCAATTGTACCGTGTAGAATCCAGAAGGTAAATTTGAAGTGTCTACCGTCTGACTAGAACTCCAAAATGTATCGTTCATTACCACGCGTCCTGTAACATCGAATATGTTCATAGTTACTTTATCTACTTGATTGTTCGATTGAACAATAGTCAATTGATTTTCGCAAGGATTTGGATAAGCCGAAAACGAAACGTTTGAAACAACACCGGTGGCTTCAACCATATCAATAATTACTGGTGGCAAAGAAGAGTAAATCAATGTAGAGTCAACAAGCTCACCAACCATTGCAGAGTCGGGGACAAAAATTTGACTTTCTCCAGCAACAGGGGTAGAAAGCTGTAAGTTTAATCGGAAGCTGAATACGCCGTCTGTTGTGAACTGGCCCAACAATACGTGATTGCTTGGTGTAACGCCTTCCACTCCGCCCAATGCAGCAATTGCCGCATTGTTCGTGGTGAAATCATTTCCAACCGTTTGATCGAAAATATCTAACTCAGTAGTAATACCCAACACATTCGGAAGAATTGGAGCGCCTGGCATTAATCCGTCTACGCCGTCCATTCCTGTAATTGGCAAACCTGCAAGTGCATCGTTGTTCGCCAAAATGCCTTGGTTGTTTCCAATGGTTCCATCCGTATCTTCGGTTTTCAACACACCGCATAATCCGGTTGCAACGCCTCCAAAGGTGAGATAAGAATCAATTAAGGTCGTGTTTTTCTTGGTATTGTTTACGCTTGTTCCCTGGTACACTTTGAAACCGTAATTTGGATCGTTGTAAAAGGCCGTTGTTGTGTGCACATTCAACGTGTGCTCGGGAGTACCAAACATTTGAATAACCTTGTAACCCGGCAGCAAATTCGCATACACTCTGTAGGTGGTAGAACCCACGTGCAACGGATAAACAGCACCGTTGTCACCAGCGTCGGTTGAATCGGCCAAGTCTGAGATATAAAATTTTTCAACCACAATTCCTTCCAATCCTACTTGAGAAAATGCTAGAAAAGAAGTGAACACAGTGGCAATAAGTAGTAAGCTTTTTTTCATCTGATTTATTTTTTCTTTGTTTTATTTTATTTTTTTTCCGAATTGAAAATCAAGTCCGGGTGTGTCCATTCACTTTCTTCACGCACTGGATTTTTCGCAACGTATTTCTGTGAAGTGCCATTCGGCGCACCAATGAGTACATTCAACTCGAAGTTCAAATTTCCGTGCGTAGTTAATTGTCCAATGAGGACACAATTGGTAGAAAGCGAATCTGCACCCACAGAGCCCTTCCCCATGCATGCCCATGCCGCGTTGTCTATTTTCAATTTATTCGAAAGTGTAGCGGACCCCAAAACAAATGACAACGAATCCATCTGATAAAAAGTTGGGAAAGGAATGAATTCTGCTCTTTTCATCCCGTCTTTTTTGTAGAGAGGTATGATTTTTTTCTTATTTCTGAGGTAACCCTTCTCAAAAACAACCAAATTGTCACTGATAGTATCGTCCACTTCCTTGAGTATTCCAATTTGTCCTTGACCACAAGAACCTACCGACAGCCACGAATCCAACAAAGCGATATTCTTTTTGTACGTGCGTTCTGGGATAATATTTGGCTGAATATTTCCTGCTTCTATATGATTATAAAAATTCTCTGAAGATTGAATAGTAAGCGGATGTGTAGGGGCTCCGTAGGCTGCCTGAAAGCGAAATCCCGGTTTTAAATCGACATATATTCGATAGGTGACACTGCCTTTAGGTAAATCACCACTGTATAATTTCCCCGCATTGTCGGCTTTGGTAGAAACGTAAAATTTTTCTACGATTATGCCCTCCAAGCCGTCTTGCGCAAAACCCGCAAAACCCAACAACAATCCAAAAAGAAAGAAAATTAATTTGTACACGATTTTCAACATTTTGTTACCCACAAAAGTATAAAACGCATCACCCGCAGATATTAATCAGATGTTATGAATGACATTTAAATTCAGCTGTATGTAAGCTTAATGTTAAGAGAGGTTCCAAGAATCCTCGCCCATTACAGTTTCAAAAATGTCTTAGCACGTCCATTTAAGCGAACAACATAATATCCTGCTGGAAACACCGACACATCGATAATCGCCTGCGATCCAAAAACAATGAAGGTGTGGACCAGTGCTCCAAGAGAATTAAATATTTCAACAGAGGTGGCCTCAGATGAAGCACGTGAAATTGTAATTCTTTCCGATGTCGGATTCGGGAATAAATTAAATTCGAATGCAGTCAATTCACCAACACTTACATCACTTGTGCTCGGGTTACAATCGTCGTCTATTCCGTTCTCCCACACTTCTACTGCAGCCGGGTTAATGGTTGCATTCGTATCGTCGCAATCGTCTCCGTTAGCCACAAACAACTCGGTGGGGATTAGACAGAAATCTTGTCCCGTTGCAGGATCACCGTAGGTATCGCCGTCTGCATCTTCATAGAACGTCGCAAACACGACGCTGTTGTCATTTTCACCGTCGCAATCTTCGTCTAGGCCGTTGCAAATCTCAA
>CAMCUG010000068.1 GCA_945878835.1 Chryseobacterium gleum
TTTGAAGAAATTCAAGACTCGACACTCATGGCTTGGACCACAAAAGAATACACTTGGACACAAGGTCATCAGTTGAATGTTTGGAAGGAAATAGCGAGACAAGAGGTACTTTTTTCAAAAAACAGAGTAGAGGTGCAGAAGTGGTTTGAATACGGACCGTTTACCAATGCAGAGAATGTCCCTCAAGAAAGCGCCCCGCAATTGGGTGTGTTCATGGGTTTTCAAATGGTGAGGAGTTATATGGAAAAACATCCGGAGGTTACTTTGGATCGTTTGATGAAAGAAGATAACGCGCAAAAAATATTACAAGCATACAAACCGAATTTATGAAGAAGTCAACGATCTCAATTGAAATAGCATTAGACGAAAACAATGTGCCTGAGACCATTCAGTGGGAAGCTACGGAGCTTGGGAAGAAGGCTGAATGTAAGGCCATGATTTTATCTGTGTGGGACAAGGCTGAGGCCAACACGATGCGCATAGATTTATGGACGAAAGAAATGCAAGTAGAAGAAATGACATTCTTCGTTCATCAGACATTGCTGACTCTTTCAGACAGTTTCGAAAAGGCAACAGGTGATGCCCGCATGGCAGCAACCATGCGTGATTTCTGCGATTATTATGCGGAAAAAATGAAGATTAATCCTCCGCTATAACGTAAAGTCGTTTGCGAATTCTTTCCTCCAAGCTGCAATTTGCTCTTGAATTTCAACGCGACCCATACGCTCTACTGCTGCTGTAAGGAAATGTTGTGGAAGTTCTTCCCAAGTCTTTTTCAATTCAACTGTAAACGCATCGAAGCGAAGGGTTTTTTGAAGTTCTGTAAGTTTCTCGCACTTCGTGAATGCAATACAAAAGGGTAGGCCTTGTTCGCCCAGCCATTGCATGAATTCAATATCTATTTTTTGCGGAGGTATTCTGAAATCGAGTAGCACGAAAGTGCAAATCAAGTTTTCGCGCTTATCTAAATAACTGCGAATGAAACTTCCCCACTTGTTGCGTTCGGTTTTGGAAGTCTTCGCGTAACCGTATCCTGGAAGATCGACCAAAAACCAGGGGTTCTTTTCTTCGTTTATCAGGAAGTGATTGATGGTCTGTGTTTTTCCTGGGCTTGAAGATGTTTTGGCAAGACCTTTCTTGTTCACCAACATGTTAATGAGGGAACTCTTGCCCACATTCGAACGGCCAATAAAGGCGAATTCAGGATATGCGGGAGGTGGGCACTTGTCGATTTCAACAGATGACTTGACGAACGTAGCAGAATGAATTAATTCTTTGCTCATTGTGCTTTATATATTTTGCTCGGTTAACCAAGCGTCGAGTAGATTGTTGAATTGCTGAGATTGCTCCATCATAGGTGCATGTCCACATTCATCTATCCAATACAATTTGGCTTGAGGAAGTTTACGTTGAAATTCTTCTGCCACTTCTGGAGGGGTGATGGTGTCGTTTTTCCCCCAGATTAAGCACGCCGGGATATTCATGTCTTTTAGGTCATCGGTCATATTATGACGTATTGCGCTTTTCGCAAGCGCTAAAATGCGAAGCACGCGATTGCGATCATTGACTACCTCATAACACTCATCTACCAGATCCGGGGTAGCATGTTTCGGGTCGAAGAATGTTAAAGCTACTTTTTGACGAATGAATTCTTTGTCTTCTCTTCTTGGAAAGCTGGAGCCGAAAGCATTTTCATAAAGACCGCTGCTGGCTGTAAGAATAAGCGACTCAACTCTTTCTAAGTGATTCTTCGTGTATACCAGCGCAACGTGTCCGCCCAGTGAATTTCCTAAGAGATTCACCTTGTCCCATTTCTTGTGTTGAATGAAGTCGTGTAAAAATTCGGCTAAGGACTTTACGCCTGTGGTAAGCATAGGCATGGTGTAAAGCGGGAGCATTGGGATAACAACTTTATAGCGTGGTTTGAAGTGATTTACCACGTCTTTGAAATTGCTCAATGCTCCAAACAAGCCATGAAGCAGGACAAGTGGTTTTCCCTCGCCTTCCTCAATGTAGGTGTAATCACCATCGGTTTTTAAAGTGTATTCCATAATCTGTAGCTCACGAATTTACGCGATTCTGAGCGTGAACAACTGCTCAATGTTACAAGCAATGAACAATTCGAGGTGTATGAAGGGGTGTGTTCATTGTAATTAACATTTCCCACTTTTTCCCACTAGCTATAAATAAGCTTTAAATCTTTATTTTACAAGGCTTTAAGAATCAAATCTCGTTGTTATTCTCTCCGAAGTTTTTAACAAAATGCGAATTTATTGTTGTTTAGTGGTAAAAAGTGGGAAGATGTGATTATTTTTGGAAAAGAATCCACAATCGAATGTTAAACCTACTCGGAGAATACCACTGTAAAGTCGACGCAAAAGGGCGCTTGCTCTTTCCTGCACGCTTGAAAAAGCAGCTGGAGGACATTCTTCATCATGGGTTGGTAGTCAATCGCGACATCTTCACACAGTGCTTGGTAGTTTATCCAAAACCAGAATGGGACATGGTAAACGAAGAGATGTCGAAGTTGAGCAGATACAATCAAAAGCATCAGATGTTCCAACGCAAGTTTATGAAAGGAGCAACGCATCTTGAATTGGATAGCGTAGGACGATTGTCGCTTCCGGCAAGTCTTTTAGAATACGCGGGAGTAGACGGTTCGAAGAACGAATTGGTTATTTCTGGATTAGGACAGAAGATGGAAATCTGGAGTTTAGATCAATACAACGCTGAAGTATTGGGCGAAGAGATAGATTTTGGAGCGTTGGCTGAAGAAGTTAGAAAAGACATTGATGCAAAAGGCGACAAGTAATGGAGCAAGTTTATCACACCCCAGTGCTGTTGAAAGAGTCGATTGAGGGGTTAAACATTAAGCCCAACGGGGTTTATGTAGATGTGACTTTCGGAGGCGGAGGCCATTCGAAAGAAATATTGAAACAATTGACAACAGGAAAGCTCATTGCGTTTGATCAGGATGGTGAAGCCGCGAAAAATGTCCCGCAAGATGAGCGATTGATTTTTGTCCCGCAAAATTTTAGGTTCGTTAAGAATTGGGTTGAGCTGCACGGATTTCAGCAAGTCGATGGGATTTTGGCTGACTTGGGTGTTAGCAGTCATCAGTTTGATTCTGGTGAGCGTGGATTTTCAATCCGTTTCAACGGTCCCTTGGACATGCGCATGAATCAGTCTTCTGGCATTTCCGCAGATGAATGGATCAACAAGTCGAGCGTTCAAGAGATTACAGATGCGCTCAGAATGTATGGCGAGTTAGACGGAGCATACAAAGTCGCAACTGAAATTGATATGCATAAGCCTTTGGGAACCACGCAAGCTTTGATAGACTGCACGCAGTCGTTTGCGAAGAGAGGGAAGGAGAAACAGTTTTTGGCGCAAATGTTCCAAGCATTTCGAATGGTAGTGAACGATGAGATTGCTGTTTTGAAAGAGTTCCTTCAACAATCACTCGAGTTGTTGGCTCCAGAGGGGAGATTGGTGGTGATTAGTTATCACAGTTTGGAAGATCGTTTGGTGAAAGATTTCCTTCGGTCTGGAAATTTAGAGGGAGAGATAAAGAAGGATTTTTTCGGAAATCTAGAGCGTCAGATAGAGCCAGTGAAGAGCAAACCGGTTCTTCCATCACAAGAAGAAATAGAAAGAAATGGCAGAAGTCGAAGTGCTAAACTTCGAGTAGGACAAAAAAAATAAAACTTTAAACCGAATGAATATTCGTTCGGTAAATGAAAATGGCTAAGAACGAAGAAACAAAACGCAAAGGAATAACCTTCAGAGAAATCATAGGAGGGGAATTCTTGACACGCCAGTCATTGGTGCGTCAGATGCCATTTTTCTTTTTTATAGTGGTGCTTTTCTTCATTCAAATTAGTATGATTTACTACTTTGAATCGGTTCAAATTGAGATCAAGAACACGAAGGATAAGCTTAAGAATTTGAATTCTGAGTACAACACCAACGCAAGTGAATTGAGTGTGAAGTCCCAGCAAAGTGAAGTCGTAGGCCAAGTGGCTCCTTGGGGATTGGTGAATTCTACAACCACTCCGTTCATCATAGATGTCGATTCAAATTTCTTCAAGACGAGCCATGAATGAGTTGAAGAAAATATCTGTTTGGATCTACGTCTTGTACGTGGCTTTATGCATCTTGGCGTTGACCATTATAGGAAAGGTATTCTACATCCAGGCCATTCCAAACGAAGATGCTCAGCGCAGAGCGGCCCAGTTTACTTATAAGATTCGAGATATTGAACCGGAGCGGGGAAGAATTTTAGCTGCAGATGGATCTCCCCTTTCAACCAGTATTCCAGAATATGAGATTCGTTGGGACAGTAAAGGCGGTTATAACATAGAACGTTTCAATACGAAGTTAGATAGTCTGTGTGCTGGAATAGCCGAGATTCTTGCTGATAAGAGCAAAGAGGATATTAAGCAAATGTTCTTGAAGGCCGTTGAGTCAGGGTCGCGCTACATGAAGGTTGGCGATCATTTGAACTACAATCAAATGCAGCGGTTCAGAGCATTGCCCTATGTTAAAGAGAAGAAGTTTAAGAGCGGCTTTATCATTAACTCAAGAGAAAAGCGCGCAAAACCATACGGAGCCCTTGCCGCAAGAACCATTGGAATTTTCAGAGAGAGTAATATGGTAGGTCTTGAGGCTTCATACGATTCGTTGCTAAGAGGAAAAGCTGGAAAGCAAATGCAGCAAAAAGTTGGCGGAGATACATGGGTTCCGATGAGTGATGAATTTGTTGTAGAGCCAGAGCCTGGGTTTGATTTGGTAACGACAATCGATGTTCACTTGCAAGATGCTGCACAAAGTTCATTGCGTCACACGATGGAAGTTAATCGTGCTGATTGGGGTTGTGTGATTCTGATGGAAGTGAAAACAGGATACATTAAAGCACTTGCAAACTTGACTTACGATTCGGTTGCAAATAAATTCTATGAAATTGAAAATTTGGCGCTAACGCAAAGTGTCGAGCCCGGATCTACCATGAAGCTTGCTAGTCTTTTAGCGGCAATAGAAGAAGGCAACTTAGATCTTGGAAAGGTTATACATACAGGAGGTGGGACATTCACAATTGGTGAACACACGCTACGAGATGTCAAAGCGTGCGGTTCAATTACGATTGAACAGGTTTATGCGAAATCTTCAAACGTAGGAACAGCCATGGTTGTGCGTGATGTGTTCGGCAACAATCCACAAAAGTTTTTAGATTACCTCGATCGTTTTGGATACGGACAATTGGTAGGAATTGATTTGTTGGGTGAAGGGAAGTCCGTTGTGAAGCGCTCTTCCAAAGATGCTGGTTGGAGTGATTTGAGTTTAACCCAAATGGCTGTCGGATACGAGATTCAGGTGACACCGCTTCATCAATTGTGTTTCTACAATGCCATTGCGAACGATGGGAAATTCATGAAGCCAAGATTGGTGAGTGAGATTCGAAAGAACGGTTTGACCTACGAAAAATTTGAGCCCGTTGTTATTCGCGAGAATTTTTTGAAGCCAGAAACCATTGCGAAAGGTCGCAAACTTATGGAGGCTGTAACGACTATTGGAACAGGTAAAGGCGTGTTTAAACATTCTCCTTATCGCGCAGCTGGAAAAACTGGAACTGCCCGTATCAATGAGAACGGCGTTTATCTAGAGAATTATCACAGAGCTTCATTCGTTGGGTATTTCCCAGCTGAGGATCCAAAGTATTCGTGCATTGTTGTAGTAAACAAAGCAAGAGTTTTCGAGGCTTTCGGTGGCAAGGTTGCAGCACCAGTATTTCGCGATTTAGCGAATATATTATTCGGAACCGAATTGGATATTCCTCACAACGCCATGGGAAGCGACAGCACGTTTGTTTCTGAGCCATGGATTCCAAACATATTGTCGGGTGAATCAAATGCCTTGCGCAAAGCTTTTTCTCATGTTCAATTTCCATACGCCTTAGAGACTGATGCACAAATCGTAAGTGCAACAGCAGACGGCAGTACGCTAACGCTTTCAAGCAAAGACGAAAACGGACACAAGGTTCCAGACGTGCGTGGCATGGGGCTAACAGACGCAGTATACGTGTTGGAAAAAAGAGGATTAAAGGTTTCAACGACAGGATACGGAAAGGTGGTGTCGCAAAGCGTGCTTCCTGGAACAAAGGCCAAACATCAATTCATTCAAATTACATTACGATGAAGCTGTTACAAGATATATTGTACAAAGTGCGACTGGAAGGTGTTGTTGGAAATACCAATGTTGCTGTAGAGAGTATTACTTCTGATTCACGAGCTGTCAGACCCATGGCGCTATTTGTTGCCGTTAAGGGATTGCAGTCAGATGGACATTTATTCATAGCGAAGGCCATTGAGTTAGGCGCAGCAGCTATCGTTTGTCAAGATTTACCTGAGAGTTTAGAAGAGAACATTGTCTATGTTCAAGTAGCCGACACATCGAAAGCGCTCGGAATAATGGCAGCGAATTTTTTTGAGAACCCTTCAGAAAAAATGAAGGTGTTGGCTGTTACAGGAACCAATGGAAAAACAACCGTAGCAACCCTTTTATTTCGCTTGTATCGTTCAATGGGTTTCAAGTGTGGATTGCTTTCCACCGTTGTGAATCGCATCAATGAAGTTGAAATTCCTTCCACACACACAACACCCGATGCTGTGGCGTTGAACGATTTATTGTCACGCATGCAGCGTGAAGGATGCACACATGTTTTCATGGAAGCCTCGTCGCATGCTTTGCATCAAAATAGAATGGCTGGCGTGCAAATCGACGGTGCCATTTTCACGAATTTATCTCACGATCATTTGGACTATCACGGTTCAATGAATGAGTACATAAAAGCGAAGAAGATTTTATTCGATCAGTTGGGTGCAAATGCTTACGCTGTTGTTAACGCAGATGATCGCTACCACGATGCATTGGTTTCTGCATGCAAGGCACGTGTTCGCACCTATGCTTTGCATACGATGGCTGACTATAAAGCGAAGCTCATTGAGAATACACTTGAAGGACTTCATATTAATATTGATCGTTTTGAATTGCACTCTCCATTAATTGGAGAATTCAATGCATACAATTTAACTGCTGTATTTGCAGCTGCGGTTGAGTTGGGAACAGATCCAACTACCGTGCTTGTTCACCTTTCTTCATTGGGTGCACCGGAAGGTCGCTTTCAATACATACGCAAGCAAGACGGAACCATTGCTATTGTCGATTACGCGCATACCCCTGATGCCCTGGAAAATGTCTTGAATACCATTCACGCTGTACGCGGACAAGAAGAAATTATTTCAGTAGTTGGTTGTGGCGGCGATCGCGATCGCACCAAGCGTCCGATTATGGCGGCAATAGCAGCTAACAAAAGCGATCGCGTAATCGTCACAAGCGACAATCCGCGCAGCGAAGATCCGAAGAGCATTATTCAAGAAATGGTTTCAGGTCTTGATCCGATTCAAAAGAAAAAAGTATTGTCAGTAACCGATCGTCG
>CAMCUG010000069.1 GCA_945878835.1 Chryseobacterium gleum
CCTGAATTCGGTTCAGTTAAGCAATAACAGCCGAACCATTCTCCCGTTGAAAGTTTCGAGATGAAGAGTTTTTTCTGTTCTTCATTTCCGTAGTACAATGCGGGCAATGTTCCAATTCCTGTGTGCGCGCCATAAGCAACAGAAAAGGAATGACCCGCCCCTAAAGTTTCTGTGCAAAGCATGGTGGTTTTAAAATCCATTCCCATACCGTTCAATTCTTCAGGCACTGAAATTCCCAGCAAGCCTAATTCACCCGCTTTATGAAGAACAGATTGCATGAGGCCTTCTTCCAAATTGTCGAGTCGGTCGAGTATAGGGGTGATTTCATTATTCACGAAATCGTCGCACATCTGCTTCATCATGATTTGTTCTTCGTTCCATTCTTCCGGAATGAAAATTTCTGACGACGATGTTTTACGAATTAAGAATTCTCCACCTGTTATTGGTTGCATAATGTTGTTTATTTAAAATCGTTCGAATACTCCGGCGGCACCTTGTCCAGTTCCTACGCACATGGTTACTACGCCATACTTTTCATTTCTTCTTTTCAAGTCGTTTAACAACTGAACGGTAAGTTTCCCACCTGTGCATCCAAGCGGATGTCCCAATGCTATTGCTCCTCCGTTTATATTCGTTTTTTCAGGGTCTAAACCGAGGTGATTAATTACTGCAACACTCTGCGAAGCGAACGCTTCATTCAACTCGAATAAATGAATATCGCTTTGTTTTAATCCAGCTGCTTCAAGTGCTTTAGGAACGGCGTAAATTGGACCAATTCCCATAACTCGTGGAGCCAGCGCAGCAACTGAATAACTTTTCAATTGCGCAATAGGAGTCAGGTTGTGCTTCTTCATGAAGTCCTCTGAGCACACCATCACGAATGCGGCGCCGTCAGAGGTTTGTGAGGCGTTTCCGGCAGTTACAGATCCGTCTAACGCAAACACAGGCTTCAATTTTGAAAGCGCTTCAATGGTAGTTCCTGCACGTGGGCCCTCGTCAACGGTTACCGTTGTATTTCGAACTTGTCTTTTCTCTTTTTCATCGAGAAAAATTTCTTCCACTTCGATGGGAGCAATGCCATTTGCGAAATGTCCATTTGCAAGGGCCTCCAATGCTTTTCGGTGTGAATGGAAAGCGAATTCATCTTGCTGCTCGCGAGAGATTTTATATTCGTTCGCGACTGCTTCTGCCGTAAGACCCATTCCCCAATACCAGTCTGGATGAGACTTTGCAACTTTTGGATGAGGAACTATACGCCATCCGCCGAATGGAATGGGCGACATGGTTTCAACCCCGCCGGCAATAATGCAATCGGCCATACCTGCGTGAATCTTCGCACTTGCGAGTGCAATAGTTTCCAACCCGCTTGAACAATATCTATTCACGGTCATGCCGGGAACTTTTTCGGTATTCAATCCCATTAAGGAAATCATGCGTCCAATGTTCAGCCCCTGTTCTGCTTCGGGTGTAGCGTTTCCTGCAATGACATCGTTGATTTCATCTTTGTCAATTTGCGAAAAATCTTTCATCAAATGCTGAATGACTTGCGCAGCCAATTCATCGGCGCGCATGGATTTAAACATTCCTTTTTGCGCTTTGCCAACGGCAGATCTGTAACCACCAACTATGTATGCGTTCATGGAATTAGTTTCTTAAAATTTTTCCTGATGTAATAAGACTCTGCATGCGCTCCAACGATTTGCGCTGCATGCACAATTCGAGAAACGCTTTTCGCTCGAGGTCTAGAAGATATTGCTCGCTCACTTCTGTTGGAGCGGATAGGTCTCCGCCGCACATCACAAACCCAAGTTTTTCGCTAATGAGTTGATCGTGTTCCGAAATGTAATTTCCAGATTTCATGGACGAAGCACCTGCGTATACAATACCCAATCCTTCATTTCCTAGAACTGTAATGTCTTTGCGTTCTAGCGGTGCTGAGTAGCCTGCGTGATGAAGATTTAAACAAACTTCTTTCGCTCGCATGAGCTGGTGCGCGCGGCTTACACACACCTCGTCTTTTTCTTTGCTCAGGTATCCCAATTCAAAAGCCTCTTCTGCTGACGTAGCCACTTTCGCTTGTCCGACCGTCAAAAATCTATTTCGAAGGACATTCAAACGAATGTCGCCTTCCTTCATTTCATCAGAAGCTCGAAGCGCGAATTCTTTCGTTCCTGCTCCTCCGGGAATGACACCCACCCCCATTTCAACCAATCCCATGTATGTTTCTGCATGTGCAACTGTGGCATCTGCATGCATTGACATTTCGCAAGCACCACCGAGAGCAAGTCCATGAGGAGCAAGCACAACGGGGATATTTGAATAACGCAAACGCATGACAGTCTTTTGGAAGTAACGAATAGCTATGTCGAGTTCTTCGTATTCCTGCTCAACAGCGAACATGAAAATCATTCCCACATTCGCGCCAGCTGAGAAGTTTTCTCCTTGATTGTAAATGACTATTCCGTTGTATTTTTCTTCAGCAAGATCAATGACTTTGTTAATTCCGGCAAGCACTTCTCCGCCAATGGTGTTCATTTTTGTTTTCCACGAAAGAGCTAAAATTCCATCTCCAATGTGTCTAACAATGCAGGCGCTGTTTGTCCAAATAATTTCTTTAAATGAATCCAACGCACGCGCTTGTTCGCTTCTTTGAATGATGCCGTATTTGTTTTCGGTTGGAAGGAATTGTTCGGGATTTTCAGTGTTAGTGTAGAAAGAAGTGAATCCATTTTTTTTCATTTCATGAATCCACGGTGCAACCGTATAACCTTCGTTCAACATGTTTGAAAGACAAGCGTTGAAACCGAGTGTATCCCACAGTTCGAACGGGCCTAATTCCCATCCGAAACCGGCGCGAAGCGCGGCGTCAATGTCTTTCAACTCGTCTGCAATTTCATTCATTCTGAAACTAACGTATGAGAATAATGAATGCATCATTTTTTTGTAGAACGCTCCTGCTTTATCGTTTGCGTTGTATAAATGTTGAAGTCTTGAAGGAAGATCGTCGATGAGTTTAGCGGCCTCGTAAGAAGCGAATTTCACTTTGTTTTGTTTGCGGTATTCAAGTCTGTTTAAGTCGAGCACAAGAATTTCTTTTTCTCCGTTTTCTCCCTTCGTTTTTTTGTAGAATCCTTGTTTCGTTTTATCGCCTAACCATTGATTGGTAATCATGGTTTGAATGAAATAGGGAAGTGCGAACAGCGCATGTTGCTCGTCGTTTTTCGCAACAGCGAATAATCCGTTGGCAACATGAACGAGTGTATCTAATCCAACAACGTCGCACGTGCGAAACGTTGCAGACTTCGGTCTGCCCATGATGGTCCCGCTGAGTTTGTCGACCTCTTCAACGGTAAGATCCAATTCCTTCATGCTGTGAAGCAAAGCTTGAATGCTGAACACTCCGATTCTATTCGCAATGAATGCAGGAGTGTCTTTGCACAGCACGACTTCCTTTCCTAATTTCAAACTTCCGAATTCTTTCAAGAAAGAAATGAGTGCTGGGTCGGTTTCACTGATAGGAATGATTTCCAACAAACGTAAATATCTTGGCGGGTTGAAGAAGTGTGTTCCAATAAAATTCTTTTTGAAATCTTCGGTTCTTCCTTCGGCAATCAGATGAATGGGAATGCCGCTTGTATTGGTTGAAACAATACTTCCGGGTTTTCTGAATTGCTCTACTTTTTCGAAGAGGACTTGTTTGGGGTCGAGCTTTTCAATAATGACTTCCATGATCCAATCGCAATTGGAAATGTCTTTCAAATTATCTTCGAAATTTCCTGTTGCAATTCGAGAAGCAAATTTCTTCGAATAGATGGGAGAAGGAGAGCCTTGCAGAGCGTTTTTCAGTGAATCATTAACGATTTTGTTACGGTCTTTTTCATCTTCCGAAACGCGGTCTAATAGTAGCACAGGAATTCCACATTGTGCGAAGTGACAGGCAATGCGCGAGCCCATGATACCTGAGCCCAAGACGGCAATTCTTTTAATCGTTTTCATTTGGGTTTATTAGATTTATGAAGGTAACACTTCTTTCCTTCAACCTGAATTATTTAAATATGATTTCTTTCATGTAGAAACCTAAGGAGGATTGGTCTTCTGCTTCAATCAATAGTTTTCCATCGGCTTCCACCTGAATTATTTTTCCTAAAAAGCTGGATTGATCTATTGCAATTTGGTAGTTTTTGATTTCACCTTTCTGAAAAAGAATCTGATGGTATTGTGAATCTATTTCAGTCCATTTTTTTTCTTCCAACAGAAATAAATCGCTTGCCATTTGATTTCGCAGTGTTTTCAAAAAGGATGATACAGTTGGAATCTCAATTGTGTGATTTGAAATGCAAGTTGCATTTTCGAGGTTTTGATTCGAAATGTTTATTCCGATTCCCATTAAGGAATAATGAAGGCTCTGTTCGCTCCAAGAGTTTTCAATGAGAATACCACCGATTTTTTTTCCTTCAACAAAAATATCGTTCGGCCACTTGATAGAAACGGACTGAATGTTATGTTGAACAAGTGTTTTCGCCACTTGAAGGGCGGCCCATTTGCTGAGGTAAAAGATTTCTTCGGGTTTGAGTTGGATTTTTAAAATGATGGTTCCGAGGAATGAACTTCTTGGTTCTGCTAGCCATTGGTTGTCACGCTGCCCCCTTCCTTCTAACTGAAAATCGGTAGTAATGGCAGTGCCACTTTGAGTTTCTGGCAGTTTAGCAATTGTGGAAGCATAGTTGTTTGTGCTGTCGAGCTGCTCGAAATGCGAATGTGGTGATTGTTCAAACATGGACTCTTTCAATGCAGAAAACTTAAAGATTACAACGAAATTACTCCGTAGCGGAATACCTTTGCTACAGAAGAATAAAAAATGAAGAAAAAAGCAGCAGATAAAAGTAGCGAAGATGCATTGTTACTTTCCATTATTGACGGAATAGAAGAAGTAAAAGGTCACGATATCAAGATTCTTGATTTACGAAACATTGAAGCGGCAATTGCCGATTACTTTATTGTTTGCACAGGCACGAGCACAACTCAGGTTGAGGCGATAGCGAGAAGTGCCGAAAATTTCACTCGAAAAGAATTGGACGAAAGACCTCGCAGAGTAGAGGGAGTGCGCAATGCACAATGGGTACTTATGGATTATTTTACCATAATTGTCCACGTGTTTTACGAGCCCATGCGTGAGCATTATGATATAGAAGGTCTTTGGTCCGATGGTAAGGTAATGGCTTTACCGAAAAAAGCAAAACCAGAGACAAAGGCCAAGGCGGAACCAAAACCAAAGGCAGAGCCGAAAGCAAAAGCAAAAGCACCTGCAAAGTCAAAGGCAGAACCTAAAGTGAAAGCTGCGGCAAAGTCGAAGGCAGAACAAAAGGCAAAGGTGGTTGTTAAATCTACAACAGCGGTAAAACCAAAAGTGGTAATTAAGAAAACAGCTAAGAAAAAAGATGAGTGATCAGAATAATAAAAAGCCAGCCGGACCTAACAATCCGATGAAGGGTGGATTTAGTTTTTATTGGATTTACGCGGTTATAGCGATCGTGTTAATTGGATTAATGGTATTCAATGGCAGTTCAGATGGCTCTGAAACGAATTACGCTCAGGTGAAGTCATGGGCAGAGAGTAATTATATTGCCCGCGTTGAATACAACGGCTCAACAGGAAAGGTGTATTTAGATTCACTGGGAAAAGCGAATTTGAAAGGACAGTATCCCGAGCAAAAAGGTGTCATGGGAACCCGTCAGGGTAGTGACTTTTGGTTCAACATTCCACCGAGTGAGCACTTTATTGACGAGTTGCATGCCTTAGGTCCTGTTCATAATTTCGAGGTGAAATTTCAACCGCCTAATGAATCGGCTCAGAGTTTATTGTGGTGGTTAATTGCCTTGGGTGTAATGATTGCCGCTTGGACATTTATTATGCGTCGCATGGGCGGCGGCGGCGGTGGCGGTGGTGGTGGTCAGATATTTAACATTGGAAAGAGTAAAGCCCAATTATTCGAGAAAGGAAAAGGAACCAATGTGACTTTTGCTGATGTTGCTGGATTGGAAGGAGCAAAAGAAGAAGTGGAAGAGATCGTAGATTTCCTGAAGCATCCAAAGAAATATACAGAACTAGGAGCGAAGATTCCGAAGGGAGCGTTATTGGTAGGACCTCCTGGAACAGGAAAGACATTGTTGGCGAAAGCTGTTGCTGGTGAAGCACAGGTCCCCTTCTTTTCATTGTCGGGTTCTGATTTTGTTGAGATGTTTGTTGGTGTTGGAGCGAGTCGTGTGCGTGATTTATTCCGCCAAGCGAAAGAGAAAGCACCTGCTATTATTTTCATTGATGAGATTGATGCCATTGGACGCGCGAGAAGCAAGAATGTAAACTTTGGTGGCAACGATGAGCGTGAGAATACGCTGAATCAGCTGTTAACTGAAATGGATGGTTTCGGAACTAATTCGGGAATTATTATTCTAGCTGCTACGAATCGTGCAGATATTTTAGACAAGGCCTTGATGCGTGCTGGTCGATTCGATCGTCAGATTTATGTAGACATGCCTGATGTGAAGGAGCGCGTGCAAATATTTAATGTACACTTGAAGAACGTAAAAACAGATCCTTCTGTTGATGTGGACTTTTTGGCTCGTCAAACACCAGGATTTTCTGGAGCAGATATAGCCAATATATGTAACGAAGCAGCCCTTATTGCTGCTCGACATGGTGCAGCATCGGTAGAACAAAAGGATTTCTTAGCAGCTGTAGATCGTATTATTGGTGGACTCGAAAAAAAGAATAAGATTATTACTCCGAATGAGAAGCGTGCTATCGCCTTCCATGAAGCGGGACACGCTGTGACATCTTGGTTGTTGGAATATGCTTCACCTTTGGTGAAAGTGACCATTGTTCCAAGAGGAAGATCTTTAGGTGCTGCTTGGTATTTACCGGAGGAAAGACAAATCACGACGACTGACCAGATTCTTGATGAAATGTGTGCAACCCTGGGTGGACGTGCAGCAGAGCAAGTAATCTTCGGTAAAATTTCAACAGGAGCTCTTTCAGATTTAGAAAAAGTAACCAAGCAGGCCTACGCTATGGTTGGAATATACGGATTGAATGATCGTATTGGAAACCTGAGTTACTACGACTCTTCCGGCGAAAATCAGTTTCAAAAACCATATAGCGATGAGACGGCTCGCACCATGGATGAAGAGGTGAGTAAATTGGTGGAAGCCGCTTATCAGCGGGCCCTTCATTTGCTCACCGAGAATTGTGAAAAATTAGAAGAGTTGGCTCAATTACTTCTAGAAAAAGAAGTGATTTTCAAAGAAGATTTAGAGAGAATTCTTGGGGTAAGGCCATACATCGATCGTCAAACTCAAATAGACGATGCTGAGACATCGGCTC
>CAMCUG010000070.1 GCA_945878835.1 Chryseobacterium gleum
TTCTGCATGTCAGAAATACTTGCAGCCCCTCGCTGCCACATCCATTCCCGAATCTGCTTCGCACGAAACGAAGGAGCGCCAAGTTTTTTCAACTCGGACATTAGTTCTTCCGAACTCAATTCTCGCAAATCCTTTTTTGTATTCATGCCGAGCAAAGATAGATAGCTTACATTTGAATCACATTGTCTTTTCATGAAGCGACTGATTTTTATATTCATCTTTTCCCCTGCGATAATCTGTTTCGGGCAAACGGATAGTCTTGACGTTGTTCTAGCCCCCGATACTGTCATGCCTTTTCCGGAAATTAACATCGAGAACTTCGAAATGGCTCCCTTGCAAATTCTTGAAGACGACTACAACTCCAAGGATTACATTCGATACATGTGCTTCTTCACCGGGGTTGATTTCGGCTTGGTTTCATTGCAAAACACAACGTTTCCAATACAGCCAAAACAATCGTTCGCTGTACGACTGAATCTGGTGGAATATAAAAAGCAGTTGTTCGAAAATAGATTTGGGTTTTTCTCGGGAATTTCATTGGGCTACCAGCAAATCGGATTTCAAGATAATTTCACTTTTATTATTCTAGATGGTCAAACACTTATTCAGCCAGATATCCTCGATTACGTGAAGAACCAACTTCGTTCCTTTTCGGTTTCTATTCCGTTTATGTTTGAAATAAATAGCAAAAACACGTTCAAGAAAAATGTCCATGTTGCGTTTGGTGTGCAAGAGAGCTACCGCTACGCGAACAGCTCTTATCAGATGCACAAGACCGGTGAAGCCACCATCATTCGAAAAAACAGCGAAGACATTCATGTAAACAGATTCAATCTGGAAGCGTGCGTGCGGGTGGGTTTTCAGAATCTAACTTTTTTCGCTTCGCGCTCACTAACACCACTTTTTAGCACCAATAAATTTCAAACTGAAATTTATCCAATGACCATTGGGCTATGTATAATTCCAGCCAATACCAAACCCAGCGATTCAGAAAATTTCGATTTTTAATCCCATGACATTACGATCCCGCATATACGTTTCGCTTTTTTCAGTCATTGTCATTTCCTTTTTGGCAACGGGAATTGTCGCATGGATCGACCACTACGAGCACGACATTACTTACAACGAAGAGCGTATTGCGGAGAAAGAAAAATCCATTCGGGAATCACTTGATTATTTGCTGCTTCAAAACGGCGGATTCATTGACGCTGATTCCATTTCTATGCTTCTGGGTGACAAAGTTTGCGAGCTTTCTGAAGTGAACGATATGTTCATTACCATCTACGATTTGAATGGAAGGTATCTCGTGTCTATGAACACCGACACTGCAGAAGGTTTAAAAATTCCAATGCAACTCAATGCGGAACTTACTACGCAAATAACGACTTCAACAAAAAAGAAAGCCATTATACTTCCCTCTGAAACAAACGCCACTCAAAATTTAGCCTATTGGTGTTTCAGCGATGACTATGGCAGACCGCTTGCGCTAGTTGGAATGTTGTATGAAAAGAAAGATGTCGAGAAAGTTAAGCTCTGGAATTTTATGCAAGAAATTGGAAAAACATTCTTGGTGCTTTTCGTCGTTGCAGCAGCCATAGCTTTCCTCATAACACGAGATTTCACACGTTCGCTCAGCAAGCTTAGCGACAGCATCAATCATTTGAAACTCGGAAAAAAGAATGAGAAGTTAGAGTGGGAGAGCAACGATGAAATTGGACAACTCATTCAAGAGTACAACAGCATGTTGTTTCAGTTGGAAGCCAGCGCCGATAAGCTAGCGCAACAGGAGCGTGAAACAGCTTGGCGCGAAATGGCGCAGCAAGTAGCACATGAGATTAAAAATCCGCTTACGCCCATGAAGCTGCGCATGCAGCATCTGCAACGCTCTTGGCAAGATCATCCCGAAGAATTTCAAACGCGTTTGAATGATTTCGTGCAGAGCATGACCGATCAAATTGATACGCTCTCGCACATTGCGCAGGAGTTTTCAAACTTTGCAAAAATGCCTCAATCGAAAAACGAACGATTGAATCTTCAAGACATCGTGAAGTCGGTTCTTTCAACATTTGAAAACGAAAACCAAACGATTTCCTTTTATCAAAACACACACGACACTGCTTTCGTCTTTGGAGATAAATCGCACGTGATTCGTGTGTTGAACAATCTCCTAACAAACGCTATTCAGTCAATTCCTACCGACCGGAAAAAGAACATTTCTCTCGGGTTGCGCTTTTCTAAAAATCACGTTACCATTAAAATAACCGATAACGGGAGTGGAATTTCCCCAGAAATTTCAAAGCGTATTTTCATGCCGAATTTTACTACACGCAGCGCCGGTAGTGGACTTGGTTTGGCAATGGTAAAGAGTATCGTTACTCAAATGAACGGTAAGGTCGCATTCCGAACTCAGGTAGATAAAGGAAGTTCCTTCTTCGTTATTCTTCCACTAGATCAAAAAGCATAGGCCTGCTCGGAGCAGCATCGTTGGCGAAATTTGAAACTTGCAAATTCAAGATATAGCGTCCGTCTACAATTTCATTCGGAACGTAAATGAATTCCGTGATGGTTTTTTGAAAATTCGGATTCGAAGGAACATTCCAAAACAAATGATGCGCAGCAAGCTCTCCGCCGTCCTCCTCGCGATCTACACTGGGCAAGTCAATGAGCAAATGCTGAACACCCGCATCAACTATGCGTTGCATTGCGCTAATAGTTAGGTAAGGAAAATTCGTGCCTGAGTATTGTCTCTGCACTTTCGAATGATCATTCGGTTTTGTGCGAATAATAAGCGCGTCAACTTTCAAATCAAACCCCTCTAAACTCTCTTCATCAACCACCCAATCCCCTTGCGAAGCATCTTGTGAAACATCTTTCGAAGAATCTTGCTCCGCATCTTGTGAAACATCTTTCGAAGAATCTTTCCTCCTTAACTCCACCGTAACCAGTTTAGCCATATAATGTGAGGAACCTATGCTTCTAACCACCGGAACATCCGTATCCACAATATGTCCAACATTTTCCGTGTGCGTGCCGTGACCATGCGGATTAAAATACACATCACGAAAATTCACTGCCCCGCCTTCGGCTACAGAACCCAAGAATTGTTCAGTGCGAACGGGGTCAATGCGCATAGGCTCTACGTACCAAGCGCGCGGACCATTTGGATTCATAGAAATGCTAAGATCCATTCCTTTTTCGGTTTGAAATGAATAGCGTCGCCCGTCTTTTTCCAGCGTTAGTTTCATGTTACAAGATTAAATAAATAATGTTGAAATAATGTGGTCGGAAATGAGCCATCCTTTCGGCGTAAGTCGAAATCCAGAATCATCCATTTCCGCACTTCCTCTTTCCACATACTTGAAAAAATTCCGTTCGTTCTCTTTCCTCCAATCGTCGGGAAAATCTTTCCATTCAATTCCTTCGCATGTTCGAAGTCCGACCATGATTCGTTCGTTCCAACAATCCACTTCAGTAAGCTCTTCCACCTCGAAAAATTCTTTTTTCAATTCTATCAATCGAATGTACTGCGCATTATTCGAAATGTTCCATCGACGTTTTCCTTCCGAAAAAGAATGTGCCGAAGGCCCGAAACCCACATAGGGAATGCCTTTCCAGTAATTCCCGTTATGAACAGAGCGAAGCCCTGGCTTCGCGTAATTCGAAAGCTCATAATGCTCGTATCCGAGAAGCTTCGCGGTTTCGTGTAAATACAAAAAACTCTTTTCAACCTCTTCGTCTTTTTGCAGTTCTAAAATTCCTTTTTTCTGACGAGCGCCGAAAACTGTTTTCTCTTCAATCGTAAGCGCATAGGCACTGAAATGCGGAATTTCCAGCTGAAGCAATTGCTCAACATTCGATTGCCATTGTGAAAACGTGGCAATGGGAATTCCAAAAATAAGATCCGCTGTAATGTTGGTGATTCCCGAGTCTTGCGCCCGTTTGATTGCGGCTTCAGCTTGATCCCCTGTGTGCTTGCGGTTCATGTATTCGAGATGCTCGTCGTAAAAAGATTGAACTCCTATGCTCAGCCTATTGATTCCTATGCGCTGAAGCGTTCGCAAATATTCAGGTGTAAGGTCTTCCGGATTGGCTTCCAACGTAATTTCTGTTGCGTTGGACACGCTATCTCCTAAGGCGTCGAGCAGTCTTCCTAACTGCATTTCCGTTAGGACAGACGGCGTGCCTCCGCCAAAGTAGATCGTGCTTATTTCACTTTGCGACAATTCTTCTTTTCGAAGCACCATTTCCTTCAACATAGCAACAACCAAATCTTCTTGCGCGTCGAGCTTCGTAGAAAAATGAAAATCACAATAGTGACAGGCATGCCTGCAGAACGGAATATGAAAATAGACACCCATCATCTGCGCGAATTTAGTTAGCTTCGCGTACGCAAGACGAATAAGAAATGAAGGCCACTGTAAATAATGCCACCGTATTCGAAGTTTCTTCGAACTTAAACAGTAAAACCGTTTTATTAAACGACCAGTCGTTACCGCTAGACCTTCTGCAAAATGGTGCTCATCTGCATTTCGTTTGGAAGGGGAAAAGCGTAAACGTAGAGGTTATCTCTCTCTCCAAGGAAGATAAAAAAGTTGTGTTGAAGGTCAACAATAAAACAACGGAGGTTCGGTTAGAAGAGCCGTTGGACGCTTTGTTGAATTCCCTCGGGTTCTCTTCCGCGAACAACGCGAAAATTAAACAAGTTAAATCTCCAATGCCAGGACTTGTACTTTCAATAAGTGCAGAAATTGGAAAAGAAATAAAAAAAGACCAGCCCCTCTTGATCCTCGAAGCCATGAAAATGGAAAACGTCATTAAGAGTCCAACCGACGGAGTGGTAAAAAGCATTTCAGTGAATACTGGCCAAGCTGTTGAAAAAGGATCGGTCATGATTACTTTTGACTAGTCAAATGAAACATCTGTTTTTAAGCATAACACTATTTTTCGTCGCCTTGCAGGCAATGGCCCAGCCATGTACTTCTGTCGAGAATAATATATTATGCGCCGATGCGCCTGTTACGACCAATCAATTGATCTCTGCTCCATTCAACACAGGGTGTTTCAGTTATTCAATGACAGGTTTTTACAGCTTTCATACTGGAACCGTTCCAAATGGTATCCTTGAGGCGGCATTACTGCTGCAGGATTGCGATGATTTTTCAGGGAACGACACCATGGGGCTTGTGGTTGCTGAACTAATTCCTTCCTCAGACCCTTGCTTACCGGCGTCATACAATATTATTAGTCCGTGCTTCTCCACAGATTCGAGTGAGGTTTTTTTCGTTGGAGGATTACTTCCCGATCACGATTATGTGCTCCTTGTGGGTTCCGATCACGATCCTCTTTTCGGAATTTGTTCATACGATTTATTCATTGGAGGGTCTGCGGTAGATATTGTCGCAGGAACTTTCCCCTATGAAATTGTTTTAGGCGAATCTACTTCAGCCATAGCGCAAGGTGGAAGCCCGGGAACAACCTACACTTGGGAGCCAATGCCGGAATTCAACGAGATAACCAGCGATTCAACCATGACCTTTTATCCGACTGAAGAAGGACAAACGATCTCCATTTCCGCGGTTGGAACCATCGGAGACTGCACCGTGAACGCTCCCATTTTCGTCAATATTCTATCTCCAATTTCAATCTACAACGCACTTACTCCGAACGACGATAACATAGATGACACTTGGACAATCAACGGAATTGACCGACCCGTATTCGAAGCCGCTGTGGTAAGTGTTTTCGATAGATGGGGACAACAAGTATTTAAATCGCTCGGGTATCGCACCCCGTGGGACGGCACAAACAACGGAAAGTATTTACCTACTGGTGCGTACTACTACGTCATTGAATTGAATACCTATAACTTGTACATACCACCGTATGTCGGAATCGTTTCCATATTAAGATGAAAAAGATCCTGACCATACTCGCCCTTTTGTGGATCTTCAGTCCCAATGTGCAAGCACAACAGCTTCCGCATTACACGAATTTCACGTACAACTATTTAAATTACAATCCAGCCGTAACCGGAAGCACACCTTGCTTGGAGGCTCGTGTAGGATACCGCAAGCAGTGGACGGGATTTCAGGGTGCACCAACAACAGGTTATGTAAACGTTCATAACAAATTCGGGCAACGCAGATACAATTTTCACGGACTCGGTGTTATGGTGGAAAACGATTCCTATGGACAGTTCGGCACCACGTCACTTGTAGCTAACTACTCCTACCACATGAAATTAACGAAGGGCTACTCCTTGTCTTCAGGAATTGGTGTGGGCTTTACGCAATACCGCCTTGGTTTAGGTGGAATTACAATGCCCGACATAGAAATAGATCCAGTGATTGGAAACTCTCTGGGAAGCATCGTAGCCCCTACGGTGAATTTCGGATTGTGGCTTTACCGCAAAGACAGATTCTACGGATTGTCTGTTCGACAACTCACTCAACCAAAAGTAAAAGGACTTCCAGATACACAGATGAGAAGGCACTTTACGTTAGCGTATGGTAGGGCCGTTCAATTGAATGACAAATTCACCTTTAAACCAGCCGCGTTGTTGAATTACGTGGGGAGAAGCAAACCATCATTAGAGGGACAGGCGATGCTTGATTACAAAAAAGTTATTGCAATTGGTCTCGCAGGCAGAACGGGTCACGGCGGGTCTGCCCTTGTGAAATTAGATGCGCTTCCCTATTTAACCATTGCATACGCCTACGACATTACAGCAAATCGCTTGCGCTACGCCGCTACCAACTCGCACGAGATAACCCTTGGGTTCAGAGCGTGTGGACTCAAAGAACGCAATCACGTTCCTTGTGCAGCCTACGACTAATGAACATAGAAGATTTTTTCGAAACATGTCAGGGCATTAGTGAAGAGGTAACGTCTGATTTACCCTTCAGCGAAAGCGCGTTGGTTTTTAGAATTGAAAATAAAATCTTCGCCATGGTTAATCTCGAGAATTTCGAAAAAGGAATTAACCTCAAATGCGACCCCGAAAGAGCCATCGAACTTCGTGAAGAATACACCGGCATTCAACCCGGTTATCATACAAACAAAAAACATTGGAACCTTGTCATTCCGAACAGCGACGTTCCCGATAAATTATTGAGGGAGCTCGTTCAACACAGCTTCGACCTCGTAAAGCCTAAATTAAAGAAGAATAAATAGATTCTGCGAAAGATGCTTCGCAAGAACGCTTCGCGTAAATTTCTTCCAACAGATCTTGTAATTACATCTTTCGAAGAATCTTGCGGAGCATCTTGTAATTACATCTTTAGAAGAATCTTACA
>CAMCUG010000071.1 GCA_945878835.1 Chryseobacterium gleum
TTACACGATTAATATGGCTCCAGCAGATATTCGAAAAGAAGGAACGGCTTATGACTTGCCGCTCGCACTGGGTCTTTTAGCAGCAACGGAACAAATTCCAAACGAAGCTCTTTCGAAATATATCATCATGGGTGAGCTCTCGTTGGACGGAAGTATTCGTCCGATTAGAGGTGTTCTGCCCATGGCCATTCAAGCGAAGCGCGATGGCTTTGAAGGAATCATTGTCCCCATTGAAAACGCGCCGGAATGTTCGGTGGTAGATGGATTGAAAATTTATGGTTCGCCCTGCATTTTAGACGTCGTAAATTTTTTCAAGGGTGAAGGAAAGTTGGAAGAATTTCCATTCGAGAAAGAAAAATTTCAGTCGTTGCAGACGCAACATTTTGCGTTGGATTTTACCGATGTGAAAGGACAAGAAAACATTAAACGGGCGTTTGAAATAGCTGCTTCAGGCGGACACAATCTTATTCTCATTGGTCCGCCAGGCGCGGGAAAGACGATGTTGGCGAAGCGTCTTCCGTCTATACTTCCACCGTTGTCTTTGGACGAAGCGTTGGAGACCACGAAGATTCATAGCGTTGCAGGAAGATTGAAAAAACACGATGCGTTAATTGTGAATCGTCCGTTTAGAAGTCCCCATCACACTATATCTGACGTCGCGCTCGTCGGGGGCGGATCTTACCCTCAGCCGGGTGAAATTTCGTTGGCGCACAACGGTGTTTTATTCTTGGATGAATTGCCTGAATTCAAACGTTCGGTGTTGGAAGTTATGCGTCAACCGTTGGAAGATCGGAACGTCACCATTTCACGAAGCAAGTTCAGTGTTGAGTATCCAGCGAGTTTTATGTTGGTAGCCTCTATGAATCCCTGTCCGTGTGGCTATTTTAATCATCCTGAGAAAGAATGCACGTGTGGATCGGGCGTTGTGCAGCGCTATTTGAGCAAGGTCAGTGGACCGTTGTTAGACCGTATTGATTTGCATGTTGAAGTGACGCCGGTTCCGTTCGCGCGTTTGCATGAGCAGCGCTCGGGTGAACCGAGTGTGGGTATTCGCGAGCGTGTTACTCGCGCAAGAGATTTACAGTCGGAGAGATTCAATGAGAGTAAAACGAATTACAACGCGCAAATGAATACGCAGGAGTTGAAGTCGCATTGCGCCTTAGACGAAGCCAGTTCAGAGTTGTTGAAGTTGGCCATGAATAAACTTCAGCTTTCCGCCAGAGCCTATGAACGTATCTTGAAAGTTGCACGCACCATTGCCGATTTAGCAGCTTCAGAAAAAATTCAAAGCGAACATATATCCGAAGCCATTCAGTATAGAAGTTTAGATCGAGAGAATTGGGGTGGGTGAAAATTCCCTATTTTTATTCCATGAAAAGACTCGTACTCCTTTTTGTTTTTGCTTCACAATTGTTCATGGCGAATGCGCAAGTTCACTTCGCAAAGAATTTTCAAAACGATCCGAAGTTACCTGAATGGGCGAAGCTCATGTATGACGATAGCACCGACCCAATGGTTGTGAAAGCCGCGTATGAAGCGTATTTCAGCGAGCACACTTTCGAGAAGACCGTTCATACGCAATACTACAAACGCTGGGTAAGCACCAACCAAGCACGGTTTTTTTCAGATCGAAATGAAACGGTGAATTCAGAAGATCGCGGAAGCGGCATCTGGAATTACTGCGGACCGAAAGTACATTTCACATCCGATGGAAACTTGACTCCGATTAGCGAACATGCCAACGTTTATTGTCACGATAGAAGCGCCGTGGATAATAACACACTCTACTGCGGGACGGAGTCAGGCGGCGTATACAAAAGCACTGATGCTGGAACTACTTGGGAATTCGTGACAAAGAATTTAATTATCGGAGGAGTGAGCGCTGTACGATGTCACCCTACTGATTTAAACACTGTTCTTTTCAGCGGAAACAATGAAATTTACAGATCCATTGACGGTGGCGTTACTTGGAATATCATTGGTGGTTCTTCCTTTGAGGCCCTAAACATAAACGTTTGGGAGTTTCAATTTCACCCCCTTCAACCCAACATTGTATTTGCTGCAACGAATCTAGGTTTGTACAGATCTACCGATACTGGTGATACCTGGACCGAAATACTTCCGAATGAATGCATGACCGTTTCATTCAAACCGAATGATTATTCGGTTGTGTACACTGTTCATTTTGAACCTACAATCGGAATTGCTAAATTCTACAAAAGCACCGACACTGGACTGACGTTCGCGATGAGCGATAACGGTTGGTTTACAGAGAACTCGGGTTTTACAAATGTTGAATTGTCCGGTGGACATATGGCAGTAACCGAAGCTGATCCGAATAGAATTTATGTCGCATTAGCGGGTTACGGAACCTACAACACCAATGTTGAATTGAACGGTTGGATTGGCTTGTACGTGAGTTACGACGGAGGCGATTCTTGGGTGAATAATCACGGAACCATTGGTACACCTTACAATGTGGATACTCATCCAAACCTCATGAACTTCTCTGCCGACGACGGAACATACACCCAAATTCACTACAACACCACCTTGGTGGCTTCCCAGATAAATCCAGACAAAGTTTTAATCGGAGGACTGAATGTTTGGCTCACTGAAGATGCGGGAGCAACGTTCAGTGGTGTGGCCGGATACATTGGCGGACTTCCGAATTACCACGTGGATCAACAGGAATTCAGAATTTACAAAGACAGTCCAACTACCGAAACCATCTGGTGCAGCAACGACGGAGGGATAAATATTTCAACGGATTTTATGCAAACCTTCGACGCGAAGAACTACGGCATTATGGCTGTTAATCTTTGGGGATATGATCAAGGATGGAATGAAGACATTATGGTAGGCGGACGTTACCACAACGGTAATATGGGCTATTACGAAGCTTACGGGTCGGGCAATTTCTTGGCGCTAGGTGGTGGTGAAGCAGCGACGGGATATGTGAATTATTCAGACGAGAATAAAGTAAGTTTTTCTGATATTGGAGGAAGGGTCTTGCCTGATGCGTTGACGGGAAATCCGACTGGATTCAATGTGAGTTTGTTTCCGAATGAGAGCTATTGGTTTAACGAGAGTTCGCGCATTCTTTTCGATTCGCATTACTTCAATGTGGCTTGGTTGGGTAAAGAGAATAAAATTTACAAGAGTATCAACGGTGGTCAGTCGTGGTCACTTCAATATACATTCGGAACGACAACAACGAATAACGTTATTTGGATTGAACAGTCATACACCAATGCCGACGTGCTTTATGCGCAGCAGCGAATAAGCGGTACTATGAAGCTTTGGCGTACGTTGGATGGAGGCGTTACTTGGAATCAGGTTGCTTTGCCGTTGAATCAAAACAACATGGTGTTCACGTTAGGCAATACACCGGAAGAGTTTTGGTTGGGATATACCAATGCCAACAATTCGCAAAAGGTTTATTACACGAACGATGGTGGAGCGAATTATCAGAACTGGTCTGGAACTGCCATTGGCTCTGATCGAATCTGGTCTGTTTGCGCGCAATTGGGTACGAACGCTGGGGTGTATATTGCTTTGTTGCATGGAAGAGTTCTTTACCGAAATGCAAGTATGACCGAATGGATGGAATACAGCAGCGGACTTCCAGCGGGCACGGAGCCGATTCGAATAGTTCCGTTTTATAGAGACAATGAATTACGTTTAGCAACATGGAATTTGGGAGTTTACGAAGCGCCACTTTTTGAGGCGTCTTCGTTGTTGGTCGATTTCGCCGGTGAACGTGGTACGTATGTTTGTCCGGGTGAAACCATTCACTTCGTAGACCACAGCGTGGCTTCAGCCAATGCAACTTACCTCTGGAGTTTCCCAGGTGCAACGCCCTCAACGAGCACAGAAAAATATCCGACTGTTGTATACGGTGCAGCTGGCGTATTTGATGTAACCTTGGAAGTGACAGATAACGGACTTACAGCGTCAAAAACAAAACAGGCTTATGTACAGTCTACATTGCCGAATAACGAGTGTGTTTATGAGACATTCGACAGTGGCGCTATACCAACCGAATGGACGTTCGGTCATAGCACTGGAGGTGGCGATGTCTTCTCAATTAGTGATGCATGCAGTGCGAATGGTTTCGGAACTCACTCAATTACCTTCCCGAATTACTGGGTAGATGTCGTTGGTAATAGAGATGAGCTCATTCTAGAAAAGCAAATTACTTTTTGGAGCGGAGGTACGTGGGTAATTGATTTCGATGTGGCTTATGCAGAATACGGCGGTCAATACACAGATACATTGGCTGTATTATTAAGCTTGGATTGTGGTGATACATGGATAGAGATGTTTGTGAAGGGTGGACAGGAGTTAGCGACTGCACCGAACACTTCAGACTTTTTTATTCCAACTTCCGATCAATGGCGCCCTGAGGAAATTTTCCTTCAGCAATATGTACAGGTAGATGACGAGGTTCTTATAGCGTTTCAAAACAGAGGACATTGGGGGAATAATTTTTACATCGACAATGTCTCAGTGTGCACGATTAATTCGGTTGAAGAAAACGTATTAGAGGATACAAAGTTTTTCCCGAATCCGACATCGAACACTAGCACACTCTCATTCAATCGAGCTGTGGAAATTGAAAAGATTATCGTAACCGATTTAGCAGGAAGAATTCAAAATGTTCCTTCAACCAAGACTTCGAATCAAATCGATTTTAATTTCAGTTCGTTAGCGAATGGCGTTTATGTGATTCAGGTTGAAACGAATTTCGGAACGGTCGTGAAGCGCTTGGAGAAACTTTAATGAAAGGCAGGATTATTCACAAACTCCATATCCGTCAACGTTTTCAAGAAGGCAACAAGGTCATCCATTTCTTGCTGAGTCATTCTTCCCTTTACCGCGAAAGATAAGTTGGGATCGAGGTTAGCGCTGTAGCGGAAGCCCGTGTTGTAATGCTGAACACATTCCAACAAGGTTTGAAATCTTCCGTCGTGCATAAACGGAGCCGTCAATTCAACATTCCGAAGTGACGGTGTTTTAAATTTCCCCCGATCTCCTTGATTCAACGTAATCAGATAACGACCTTCATCTAAAGGTATGCTGTCTAGCCCCGTATTTCGAAATTCGAAATCGCTGAAGGTAGATCCCAAAGAATGGCAGTGCGAACAATCGCCTTTTTCCATATCTGTAAAAAGAGACAATCCGTTAAGCTCTTGCGAGGAAAGAAAAGTTTCTCCGCGCATATACTGATCGTATTTTGAATTGCCTGAAATAAGCGTTCGCTCGAATTGCGCAATCGCCCGCATGATGTTTTGAGAAGAAGCTTCCGCACTGCCGAAAGCAGCCTTGAATAGTTCTGGATATTCCGTATGTGCATTCAATTTAGCAACAACGTTCGCTAGGGTTTCGTGCATTTCAATGGGATTGGTAATCGGCCCTATGACTTGACTTTCCAATCCGTTCGCGCCACCGTCCCAAAAGAACTTCGTTTGCCATCCGAGGTTAATGAGCGGCATAGCGTTTCTATTTCCTTCAATGCCGTCTATGCCTGTACTATACTGAGTCGTTTCTGAAAATCCATTCTCTTGAACGTGACAACTCGCGCAGCTTTGCGTGTTATTCGCAGAAAGAATAGGGTCGTAAAACAAACGTTTTCCAAGAGCGACACCTTCAACCGTTAGCGGATTGTTAGATGGAATATTCATAGGAGGTAACCCTTGCGGAATAACAAGCGTATAGGGCGTTGCAGCAGGTATCTCATCTTCGCCTTTGTCGCAAGCGACAAATAGAATCGGAACAAGAAAAAGGATTGCTACAATTATTTTTTTCATTCTTGTAAGAAGACAAATGCGCTTGCCGAAAATGCGTTTGGAAAATTGGCACGAAGTGCATTGATCCATGGAATATCTGAAGTGGATATACTCTGGTGATTGTTATTCCCTGTAAAGGCTATTGTATTTGGATTGCTGTAAAATTTATTCAAATCGAATTGAAGTTGAATCACAGATGCATTGCGATCGACATGAAGATTAAGAGGCAATGAAATCGGAGCTAAAGCGCGATCTGTCCCGTAGTGATAAATAAGCGGTTGTTCGGTTCCAGAGGTGCTAGAAGTAAAATTCCCTTCATGCTTGAAGAAGATGTAACCAGTGTTCCAAGTCCAAATCATGCCGTACATCGGATCTAAATCTCCCGCTTGATCTCCTGAATGGTTGTGAAGAGAATCAACGCCTAAATTGAATTCTAACGCAGTGTAATGTCCATCAGGAATTTCAACATCTCCCAATTCCAAAGAAGAAGGAATCGACTGATCAATGAGTTCATGTCCGTATAGTTCAATGCGCTCTCCGTTTTCATTTACCAACTTCATGTGTGAAATGTAGTACTTCAGCAGGTATGCATTGTAATCTTCTCCAGCTCCGTTGGTATAGGTGCTGTCTAAATGGAATTCTTCAGTACCGACGAGGTTGCTTACTGCAACACGCGTGTATGATTTGCATTTTGTTCCGGAGTCTTTACGACAAGAAGAAACGACAACAGTACAAACGACAAGAACGAGAAGTCCGAAATTTTTCATATACCAAAAATAACTTAAAAAGTCTTCTACAACTTAATTATGTCGAAATTTGCAATTGAAAATCATTGCCCCCGTAGTTTAACAGGATAAAACGGCCGTTTCCTAAACAGCTAATCCGTGTTCGAGTCACGGCGGGGGTACTTTTTAACAGAATCCTTTTTAACAGGCAGAAAACTTCGACGTTGCGCTCAGTTAACATTTCCGCTTGATATATAACCATCTCTTCATATAGCCGTAATTAACAAATAGAGATTAATTGTGTTCTTTAGAGAAAATTTCCATAATGAAGCACTTTCTATTTTTTCTAGCTATTTTATTCAGTTCAATTGGTATGCAATCTCAAGTGCGCATCACCGAAGTTGTGTCGAGCGGAGGTACATCTGATTGGTTCGAATTGACGAATTACGGTACAACTGCAGTTGATATTACAGGATGGAAAGTGGACGATAGTTCATTCGGATTAGCGACGTCTTTTTTGCTTAACGGCGTGACATCCATTGCTCCGAATGAGCGAGTGATGTTTTGTGAGAACGCGAGCGCATCTTACGTAACAACGTTCAGAACATTTTGGGGATTAGCTTCCAGCGTTCAGGTAGGAACTTATACTGGAACTCAAATTGGTCTTTCTTCTAGTGGAGATGGCGTGATTGTTTTTAACGCGAGTGGAACAGAAGTTTGGCGTGTTAGTTTCGGTGCTGCAACAGCTGGCACCTCTTTTTATTGGGGATAT
>CAMCUG010000072.1 GCA_945878835.1 Chryseobacterium gleum
TTCGCCATAAGCGGATTCTGGCACGGTGCGAATTGGACCTTCGTGGTTTGGGGAATGGCGCATGGACTTTGGTTGGTTTTAGAAAACCGAATGAACGTTCGGTGGGAAGGAAAATTGAAAGTGTGGCTTGGAACAGGTTTAACATTTGCGGGTGTTTCTTTTCTCTGGATATTTTTCCGAGCGAGTTCGTTTGATCAAGCAATATCAATTATCAAAGGGATTGCAACGTTTCAATCTCAACCCGGATTTCTTCCTTCGGTGTTTGTCCCGTTAAACGGAGCGGTCATCATTGGAAAGATTCTTTTGTTGGTGGTTTTTGTTTTTATAGATCGAAGGGTGACAGAGGTTGTGTTCGGAACTCGAGCAATGGGTTCCAATCGGAAGGTGTGGTTATTCGCTGCGCTGTTGGCGTGTTTGGCGTTGTTTGGACAATGGGGAAAAGTTGATTTTATATATTTCCAATTTTAATGAAGTTAATGATTCGAAATAGTTTGAAAGTCTTGCTTGCAGCGTTTGCGATTTACGTTGCGGTGATTTTCATTTTTTCGAATGTGCAATTAATCGATCGAAGAATGTCGTTGTTCTTCGTCCCGAATTTGCAACGCAACGGTGGACAGGAGTTGCAGATGATGCGCGACTTAACTTCCAACCAAATAAAATACGACGCCATTGTTTTAGGCTCTTCTCATGCATACAGGGGCTATGATCCGCGCATCTTCGAGCAGGCAGGGGTGTCGTTATTCAATGCGGGAACCAGCGCACAGAATGCGAAAGGTTCGTTGATGTTGTACAACGAATACCTGAGAGACCGAGCCGAAGTTTTCATTTTAGATGTTTACGATCCGGTGTTCGAGTTGGAAGGAACCGAGAGTAACATGCGATTGATTCAGAATGTCCCTACGAACACTGCGGCCTTTGCCTTGGTCAAGCAGGAAGTGAAGGTGTATACGCTGAACGCCCTTGCGGTGCGGTTAGCGAGTATGAATTTGAAAGATGAAGCTCCGAATACCGACTACATTAAAAACGGCTTCTGCGAGAAGAAAGGAATCTTATATGCTGTTGAACCTTTGAACGATTCAGTCTTCGATGCGAAAGAAGAGATGTTCGTGGCATTCGAAAAAATGATTAAGCAAATGCAATCCGATGGTAAGCGCATTGTATTGTGCAGTCATCCGCTTCCCGCATCAGCTGGACTACACAATTATCACGATAAATTTCTAGCACGCTTCACTCCGCTTATCCAACGCCTCGGCGTTCCTTACATCGATCTCACTTACTATACTGAAGGATTTGGTATAAACGAGTTTGCAGACCTTTCGCATTTGAATCAGCAAGGGGTTGAGTTGTACAATTCACTATTGCTTCAAAATCAGACTTTCCACGAAGTTGTTATCAAATAAAAAACCCATTCGTTTGAATGGGTTTCTCTTCTGTGGTGCCACCGGGATTCGAACCTGGGACACAAGGATTTTCAGTCCTTTGCTCTACCAACTGAGCTATGGCACCGAAGCGGGGGCAAATATAATCATTTATTTCAATTCACCTATATTTGCAATTCAAATTTTTTGAGGAGAGATGTCAGAGTGGTCGATCGAGCACGCTTGGAAAGCGTGTGTATTGAAAGGTACCGAGGGTTCGAATCCCTCTCTCTCCGCCACGGATTAAGCCAACGATTCATCGTTGGCTTTTTATTTCCTCAAAATTCGTTCTTCCTTAAAGAAATAATTGAGATGTTATTCTGATTTCCCAATGAAATACCATTCGTAAGTGCCTCCATTGTCTTGCACTCCCCAATAATCGAAAATCCCATTTTCTCTATCTCCGTTTTCGTTCAGGGCAGTTATTCCTGTCACCCCATTGTGTTGAACAGCAATTTCAAAGAATTTATCTTTTAAATTTTGAGCTCCTGCTGGAATTCCGCAATTTCCCTCAATCATTTTTCCTAATACTTTCATAATATCATAAGAACAAAACGTAAAAGCATCAGCCTGAAAACCACTCATGGAGAAAATTTGAGCAATTAAGCTAGAATATTGAAGACTATTTCCTTCCGGAAGGCTGAAGCCAAGACTGAAGAAATTAGAGTTTACTGCGAATTGAGAGGCCAATGTGTTTGATATTAAGGCTTGGTTTTTATAAAAACCATCTCCACCGTACCAGTCGACACTGTACAACACGGGATCGTTTGCCGCTTGATTAAATAGGAAAATAGATTCGTCAAAGGACGTGGTAATCACACCAATTTCGTTGATTGGATAGGAAGAAGATAAATTAATAATTTGATTTTTTACATTTGCTAGCACCTGGGTAAAATCGGTCGTAGTTCCATCGAAAGTATCTTCAATTATAACTTGTCCACCCGAAGCAGTGAAGTAATTCGTTACGGCGTTTCTTAGTCCAAGACTTCCAATATCATTTCTAGAAATAGCAATGATTGCTTGTTTTCCTTGCTGTGTCATGGTATTGGCTATTGCCTTCCCAGTGATCTGATCACCTGGAACAAATCTGAAAATCATATCATTGGGGATGGATAGTGAGTTGGCTGTACTCGAGGGACTAACAACAAGAATTCCTAGGCTATCGGCTATCGGCTTTACTTCTTGCAGTTCTGCGCTGGATAGAGGTCCAATAACGATTTTACAACCACTGTTTGCTACTGATTCCATGGCGCTTAAAGCAAGTTGTGGATTTAATTGAGTGTTATACACTTCCAAATCGAATCTGAAGGGAATGTTTCTTTGAGAAAAATCATTGTTAATTTCATTAACAGCAATTTGTATGGCTGCTCTTGAGCTTAGCCCTAAATTGGCTAAATCACCTGTTTCAGAAATCAAAGCAGCAATTTTTATCGATTCAATTGGGTTGTTATCTAATTCATCTTTTCTACACCCAACAAGGATTAAAGCGGTAAAAAACATGAAATAAAAAAGAAGTGAATTTTTGCTGTTCATAGATTTGTTATTGTGGACGTAAAGATGATTGATTTTATTTTAATGTTAACGAATAAGAAAATGTTTTTTCTATTCGCCGCCTAAATTTCAAAGGCCGAAATTTATGAAGATCAGTTGTGTTTATCATTTTCCTTGCGCCTAGAAATATATGCTGGGTCGGATGCCGTCTCCATCCTGTCAAAACATTTAAATCTATTGTCTGTACCCTTTAGAACTTTGTCGCATGCAACAATTGGTTCGATTCCTCTATGTTCTAGATTATAGAGCAGTACATGAAAACCAACTAACAAATCTGCCGAAGTTAAACTTTGTCTTGGCCCAACAACATATTCAATTTTCAGACAATTCCAAAACATGTCATAGGCAACTTCATTTAAACCACCTCTGCAGCAAGAAAGTAATAAAATACTGTTTCCTTTGAGGCAATCAGACTCGCAAATAATTTCACCAAAATCCATCCATTTTACATCAAGAGTGTTGAGTTCATTACAAAAGCCAGAACTATCTCCATGAGCACTTAGATAGATATAATCAAATTGACCACTGCTCAAAAGAACCTGTCTTATCTCATCACAATTTTCGATGCAAACAACTTTAGTGTTCATGGCGTAAAGTTCCGCAAGTGATTTGATGCACTCTATTTCAATATTTTCGTCCTTATGACCGCAGGCCTTTATGATTAGAAAATCTTTCATATAAAAACCTAAATATCACGCACATATTTAATCTTTTTAATATATAACTCCGAAATCAGATTAATAATGATTCAAGACTTTTTTGTTTTAACAAACCAATATCTATGGAATTTTCGTGAATTTTATTTGTTTGCCATCTAAAGAGAGGGAACCTTTATTCAGAATGAGTTGATTGCCAATTGTATCAATTGTCCAGCGAGAAGTTCCACCATCGAGCGATATACCTAGGCTGTTCAATGTGTATGGAAAGTTTCCTGTTGCGGTTAATTGCATGGCCGGAAATACTTGAGTTCCTGGTTGAATAACCACATCAATGGTACTATCGGAATTGATTTTCCAAGTAATTTCACCACTGTAGAAGCCCACACCGCTGAAGCTGCCGTTGAATAAATCCATTCTCCATGTAGCCTCAAGATAATTTGCGGAATCAACTTGATTGTTGGTTGGTGGTAAATTTGGATTATTAATATCGTCAGGGTTGCAGGACAATAGTAATGCGATTGAGCAAGACAATACGAAAGTAAAAAATTGGCTGGTATTCATTGTATCTTGAGTGTTATGTATTAAAAATTAGTTCCTTATAAAAATTTTAGCATCTGTAATTTCTCCGTTAGCTACTAAAGCTATTGTGTAATAACCCGTAGCATATGATGTTAGATCTATAGAAGTCTGATTTGAATTCATATCTAATATGTAATTATTCGAGAGTTCATCAAGCGAATTTAACCCAATCACCATCAGGTATGCAGAGTTAGCATTATTGAGGTTATAATGAATGTTTAAAATATTACCTATCACCGGATTTGGGGCAATGTAATCTAGGATACACGGTTTCAAAACGACGTCGACTTCTTTGTAATCTTTAAACCCATCTGTTGTTGCGATTACCTCTAATTTGAAGTTTTCTGCAACAGCATTTGCAATTTGCAAATCTTTTCCTTGACAAATTAAAGCGCCCTGGGCATCATACCAATTATATATTGCTGGCTCATTTATATCTGTTGCACTTATCGTTATTGGCTCGTTCAAATTCACCTCCAATTGTGGTGCATCTGCGTTGAATTGTGTTCTTTGATTTTTATTAACTATAAAAGTTTCTCCGCCGATTAATTTATTGCTAAATGTTTCTCTTTGAATAATCTCGATACTAAAATTATTCTTTTCAGTTAACTCCTTAGTCAGGAAGTTAAAAATTAATTGCATCTTCCCGTGTTCATTAGCACCAAACATAAGATTCTGAATTTTCACATTGTTACCTAACATTATTCGCTCTCTTTGCTCAATTGTCGACTTTGTCATTTGAGAAACTTGACCGCCTCTTGACCAGACATCGTATAAAACAGAATCCATTACCAAACGAACTTCTGCTTCTTGATAAATTGGCTTACCTGTTTCTAAATCTTGCACTTTTATTTCAAGATAATAGTTTTGAGGATAACTATTTGGATTACCTATCCCGACGATACCTCCGGGCTTATAAATGTCATTTGGTAAAACATCTACAACTGTTATATTTTTCCAAGCGACATTGTTATTGTTCCTAACATTTGCATTCAGATCAGTAGTTTCTGAATAAGTAATGACATCTTCACTTGAAATTATCCTAGCCAGTATGCAAAAATGCCATTGGTCACCGCCACTGCTATAATTCGCTGGATTTGGCACCACCCACGGCACTGTAACTATAACCTCTCCACCACCAGGAATAATTGGGATTAAAACTGTCTCTATTGAATCTCCCATACTTGCTCCATTTGGACTCAAGACCACTCCACCAAACCACGGGTTGGGAAAACCAAGAGAAGTAGAGGCTTTTGCCCAATAAAGTTTTAAGCGTTCATTGCCCGAAGAAGCAATACAACTTCTGTTCTTTATTCTAACTTTTAAATAATTGGGTGTGTTAGTATTTGAATAATCAGGATTTTGATGCTCTACCCCATTATCATTAGTGTTTCTTACCCAAATATCACTACTTTCCCACATGTTAAAATTTGATGAGTTTGGTTCAACGCCTGAATCTAGCTGATTATCTTTAATATACAAATCAGCGTAATTATCGGAACAACAAGGAACAATGCACTCTTGAAGAAATTGAAGATTTGCAATCGCGTTTCTCATTCGCAATCCCTGATTTTCTGAGAAATGTGCCATGCATTCGAATCGTGTATATGCCATGAAATTTCCTTCATCAGGGTCATAAGGTTGTTGATTGATATCTTGCCCACTGCTCATCCATTGGCAAAGCGTATCTACCCAAAATAGCATGTTAATATCAGCAGGGGTATCGCTCACGTAGTCCCCGCAAACTTCAGAATTAGAAAAATCTACCAATTCAGAACATGGAGCATCATTACCACCTTCTGGAAATGTACCATGATGCGTATGCCAAAGAAATAAAACATGCCCCATCTCGTGGGAAATCGTATGAGTTGTCAAAATCGGTTGAAAAGGAGGATCCCAATATGCACCTCCAACAAGCATCGCTGACTTACCTCCCACGTTATATGCTAATCCACCATCATAACTACTTGAATCATCAAAAAGATATATATCTATGCCGTCTATGTGAAAATTAATGGTAAAAACTAAAGGCGGAACAACCATAAAACCTGTTGAATCCTGCAACATACCAACGTCAGGCATATCAAATATTTGAGTGTTATTGATAATATCTACCTGATTATCCCAAGAAAAAGAAATATTATGAGGATTAAAATCTTCATTCAACATATTTAAGGCTGGCTCTATGACAGAAGGGTCTTGCCCGCCACTTCCATCATCTCTACGAATAATGTGAAAATACACCCGCAAACAATAACTATTGTCATTTGACCCAGAACCTAACACCTCACTTTTATTCAACAATAAGTTATCTGTGAATTGCGGAGTATGACACAATTTCTGCCCATTAACGTTAGATTTGAACGCCACTAGACAAGTAAATAAAAGACAATAAAATCTTCTCATTTTTTCTTTCAAAGAAATTTATTCGCCCTATTTCTATCAATACGTAATTATACGTACTTTTTTAAACACCATTAATCAATTGTGCATCAAAAGGTGAAAGTTGAATCATGAATTTAGTTTTAGCTAATTCCATTCTTGAAGGAAAGTGACAACATTCAAAGTAAGAATGACAAAATCGTGCAGAACCTTTCCACCCTTCAGCACCACTTCCGAGAATTATTAACGGAACTCGATTTGTCCAATCTTGTATCAATTTTAGTAAAGCATCAATTTCCATTTTAGTCGTTTTGTTCATGTCGGTGTCTTTTTAGCATGTGGCTTAACTCAAATATATGCGCTAGGAATATTCGTATATCAGAATAAACAAGGACCATAAGTGAAATCTTATTTCACTCAAAAGATCTTCATGATTAATTTAAAATAGGAGAATAATTATTTCGATTGATATTAAAGTACAAATAGCAACTGCCTACCAGAAATCCCTACTCCACAATAACCTTCGAACTATCTAACCACGCACTATTGCTTAACCAATGAAGTGTGTACATTCCTGAGCTGAGCGAAGAAATATTTATTTCAATGGTATTGCTTGAAGAAGCGAAGAGAAAAATATTTTCTCTCAAGACTTCTCTGCCTTGCATGTCTA
>CAMCUG010000073.1 GCA_945878835.1 Chryseobacterium gleum
GTGCATCCATGAAGTCAAGCACTTTTGAAAAAGTGTCTTCCTTCACAACAGTATCTGGATTCAACAACAAGATGTATTCGCCTTTGGCAATGCGCATACCTTGATTGTTAGCTTTCGAAAATCCTGTATTGTCTTTGTTGGCTATTAAATGAACCCAAGGGAATTTCTCTTCCACCATTTCATTCGAACCGTCAACACTGTTGTTGTCAACTACAATCACTTCAACTTCAATTCCACGCATAGCAGCGTGAACAGAAGCGAGGCATTGCTCAAGGAAATACTTGACGTTGTAGTTGACAATGATGACGGTTAAACGCATTCGGCTAAGATACAATATCAAGAGTTTGCTTTTCCGTAGGGAACGCGTTGCTGTAAACTGCGTCCAAGCGTAATTTCATCGGTGTATTCCAACTCTGCGCCAACGGCAATGCCGCGAGCAATCGAGGTAATTTCGATAGGAAGAACGTGTAGTTTTTTGGAAATGTAAAAAGCTGTTGTTTCTCCTTCCATAGTCGCATTGAACGCAAAGATGATTTCAGTCACTTGCTCACGCTCGCAGCGTTCTACTAAACTTTGAACAGTTAAGTCCGAAGGCCCTATGCCGTCCATGGGAGAGATTAATCCGCCGAGCACATGATACAAGCCGTGAAACTGCGAAGTGCCTTCAACAGCCATCACATCGCGAATGTCGGCCACCACACAAACGGTTTGTTTGTCCCGTCGGTCATTGGCGCATATTCCACAGAGTTTGTCATCTGAAAGGTTGTGACAATTCGAGCAAAATTGAACGTGTTCTTTCATGAGTTGAAACGCAGAAGAGAATCGTTCCACTTCGTCGTTCGAACGGCGCAGAAGATCTAAGACCAGACGAAGCGCAGTCTTGCGGCCAATGCCTGGCAATGAAGACATTTGATCAACGGCTGCTTCTATCCACTTCGAACTTGAACTCATAGCAGCGAAATTACATGCAGTTGTTCGAAACCTTTTCAATAAACAAAAAGACTTTTCAAAAAAATCGATTAATTGCAAAGAAAAACGCGCATGTCTCCTCTTGTAATTGCTTGTGTTCTTATTGTGTACTTCATTGCTCTTTTTGCAGTGGCTGTTGTGACATCAAAAAAAGCCGACAACGCCTCGTTCTTCAAGGCGAATAAAAGTGCTTCGTGGGTTTTGGTGGCATTCGGAATGATTGGCACTTCGCTTTCAGGAGTCACTTTTGTTTCTGTGCCAGGAACGGTGAGTATTGTGGGCATGCAGTACTTCATGATGGCACTCGGATTTTTTGCAGGATATTTTGTCGTTGCTTTTGTGCTATTGCCGCTCTATTACAAATTGAATTTAACTTCCATCTACTCGTATTTAGAACAACGCTTTGGTTCTCCGGCCTATGAGCTCGGCGCGTTGTTTTTTATTCTTTCTCGAACGGTAGGCGCCTCGCTGCGCTTGTTCTTAGTGGTAAACGTCATTCAGTTTTTAATTATGGATGCGCTCGGTATTCCTTTCGCGGTAACTGCTGGAATTACGCTGCTCATGATTTTGGCTTATACCTACAACGGCGGTGTGAAGACGATTGTGTGGACTGATACGCTTCAAACATTTTTCATGTTGTCGGCCTTGGTGGGTTGTGTGATTTATATTTTGAATCAATTGGGTGGATGGGACGCTGCGTGGCAAGCCATATCTAGCACGAAGGCCACAAGCGGATTGGATTTGGCTTACGTGTTTAACGGCGACGTGTTGCACAAGAAGTATTTCTTGAAACAGTTTTTGGGCGGGGCATTCATTACGATTGCCATGACCGGATTGGATCAGGAAATGATGCAGAAGAACATCAGTGTTTCGAATTTGAAAGACTCTCAGCGCAACATGATTTCGTTCAGTGCGGTTATGGTTGTTGTGGTTGGAATGTTTCTTTTTTTAGGCGCGTTACTCTTCGTTTACATGCAACAGTTTCAGTTGGATAAAGCATATGTGGGCGATGCTATTTTTCCGACTATGGTTATGCAACACATGCCTCCGATTATGGGATTGTTGTTCATTGTGGGATTGGTGAGTGCGCTGTTTCCTTCGGCTGACGGGGCTATTACGGCGTTAACGGCTTCTTTTTGTATTGACTTGCTTCGCTTTTCGAAAATGGAAAAGAGTGAAGAAGAGAAAGCGAAGATTCGCAAACGCGTTCATTTGGCGTTTACGGTTTTGTTCTTTTTCATAGTTCTTTATTTCCGTTGGTTGAATGAAAAGACTATAGTTGATCTGCTGATGGATTTGGCAGGATATACTTACGGACCGTTGTTGGGATTGTTTGCTTTCGGAATACTTACGAAGCGTGAGTTAATTGGCAGCAAGTGGAACGTGGTATTGATTTGTTTGCTTTCGCCAGTGCTGACTTATTTGCTTGCATTGAATAGTAAGGCTTGGTTCTTCGGTTACGAAATGGGAGCGGAGAATCTTATTGTGAATGGTGCAATAACGTTCGGCTTACTATACTTGCGAAGCACCTTCCGCGCAGCGGACCTTCCGAAGGACCTTGCGTAACACCTTCCGCGCAGCGGACCTTCCGAAGGACCTTGCATAGCATCTTTCGTCAGAATCTTCGACTTCGTCGATCAAATGCATTTGAAATAGTCAAATGGCTCTTTGCAATCTTCGCATTTGTAGAGCGATTTGCAAGCGGTGCTTCCGAATTGTGAAACCATAGCCGTGTGCGAAGATTTGCAACGCGGACAGCGCACATCGCGTAGTTTACCCATGAGAAGATTTTTATCTGCGCTGCCCTTTTGCGGCGGCGCAATGCCATATTCTTCCAACTTAACACGAGCCTCTTCAGTCATCCAATCTGTGGTCCACGCCGGAGAAAGAATCGTCTTCACATCGAAATTTTCAATATGCATTTCCACCAACATTTCACGAACGTCTTCTTCTATGGCATGCATGGCAGGACAACCTGAGTAGGTTGGTGTAATGAGCACAATAACTTTGTTGTCTTCAAGCTGAACATCGCGAACAATGCCCATTTCAACCACATTCAAGACTGGAATCTCGGGGTCTTCCACTTCTTTCAGGAATTCCCAAATTTCTTGAATCGTGTAATTCATCTTACCACTTTGAATTCGGATACGCGCGCTGAACGAATTGCAATTCACTTAACAAATGTCCCAAATGCTCCGTGTGTTTTCCTTCGCGTCCGCCTTTGTGCATCCATCCTGAAACAGGCATTTGCAGCGTTGCTTCATTCATGGTAGCTTGAACATTTTCCAGCCAAGTTTGATGAAGGCTTTCCACATTCGGACAAATTCCCGATGCAGAAATATCGGTATCGTTTGTATTTGGAATAAACCACTCACCGGTGTAATTCCAAATATCGTTAACTGCTTTTTGAATACGTGCATGACTCTCTTCCGTTCCGTCGCCCATGCGCAACATCCAGTCGCGACCGTGTTGCAAGTGGTAACGCACTTCTTTCACAGACTTCAATGCGAATTCTTGAAGGAAGGTGTTGCTCGATTTTGAAAGTTCATTCAGATATAAATTGTACCATTCCGAATACAAATACTGACGTGCAATGGTAAAGGCGTAGTCTCCGTTCGGAAGTTCCAACGCTAAGAAATTTTTATAATCCCAAGCATCGCGAAGGAATGCCCAATCGTCTTCCGTCTTCCCATCGCCGCTCGTTTCTGCAACGTGCTTGAATAGGAGGGTGGCTTGTCCAATATAGTCTAGCGCCATGTTGCTTAACGCAATGTCTTCTTCCAACACAGGTCCGTGTCCGCACCATTCAGCTAGGCGTTGTCCGAGTATAAGATTGTTGTCTGCTAAATGCAGCGCTAATGCTTCTTCTTTCTTCATGGTTACATGTGTCCGATTTCGTCAGGAATGTCGTAAAAAGTCGGATGACGATAAACCTTGTCATTTGCAGGATCGAAAAGAGCGTCTTTGTCTGCCGGAGCAGAAGCAGTGATTGCAGTGCTTGGAACCACCCAGATGCTCACACCTTCCATGCGACGCGTGTATACGTCACGTGCGTTTTCAATAGCCATTTTAGCATCGGTAGCATGCAAACTTCCAACGTGTTTGTGCGACAATCCGCTTTTGCTGCGGATGAATATTTCCCAAAGGGGCCAGTTCGACGTACTCATAAGTTCTAATTCTTGTCACGAATTTAATCCGATTCGTGTGTACAAAAATCAGTTTCCACAATAATTCTATATTTAGGAGGAAAATCATCGGTAAATTTCAAGTTGCGCGAACAAATACGCGGCATCAAGAAAAATTGAAATGAAGGAAATAAGATTACTCTTTTATAATTCGCTGCGTAACGATTCCGTCTTTGCTCGTGAGTTTAACAAAGTAAATTCCAGCCGGAAGTCTCGACACATCGAGCGTTTTATTTTTGGAAAGGAATGAATCGGTTAGAACTGTTTGTCCGGAAATATTCAATACACTTAACTCCTTCCTACCACCTAAATCGGCATTTATTTGCAAAAAATCCTTCGTTGGATTCGGGAAGATTTCAATTTGCTTATTCAATTCATTCACAGAAACGATGCAAGGGCCGTCTGTAAAGAATAACACACCGCCATAATTCGTGCCTTCGCAAGCATTCGAGTAGGTTACACTGTCACAACCACAAACAGGCAGCCATATCGTTGGGCAAAGTGCCGTGGGGTCAATGAGCGTAGAGTCAATGCACTCAAGGAAAACGGTGGTATCTTCAGGGCAGGAAGCGTTGCAGGCAAATGAAGAAGTGTAGAATCCAAGGGAATAATCTATTCCATCTGAACCAATATATCCGCAGCCACTAAGAGAAACACAACCGCTATCGGTCATGGCTATTCCAAGCGCCATGTCACATAGTCCGAAGTTTACACCCGTTGGAATTGGAAGGCAATTCAGACCGGTACATTCACCATCAGTCCATGAAGTTACTCCGCCGTAATACGTTGCTTCGCAATCGTTGCTGTAGGTATTACCATCACAACCGCAAACAGGCAACCAAATCATTGGGCAAAGCATTGTTGGGTCAATGAGTGTAGAGTCAATGCATTGAGCAGAACTTACCAGAGATCCAAGAGCAAAGAAGAAGGCGAGAATGTGTTTCATATTGTTTAGAGAAGTCTTTTAGTGAAAAGGTTGTTTGGTTGGAAAAATAAAAGCCCTCTCGGGCTTTTAATTATTAGTCTTCGTCTTCATCAGATTCATTTGAATCTTCGGCATCGTCTGAAGTACCCGTGTCCTCATCCTCCTCATCGTCAGAGGAGTCGTCATCAGATTTGAATCCGTCAAGGTCATTTAAATTCAAACCGTCATCGTGCCCTTCCTCTTCAACGACCTTCATGTTCTTGTCAATCTTGAACAAGTAAATAGTGTCTTCGGTACGAATCTCAAGCGCTTTAATAAAAGCACCTTTTGGTGTTGTGAAGGATACGAGATGTTCATTTTCAAAACCATTCGGATAAGCAGTTTGAATTAAAGCTGCATGTTCATCTGTGATGTTGTTGTAATCTTTAATAACGCGTTTCATAATTCAAAAAAAACTCTTAGTGATTTAATAGCCACGCAAAAATAAGAGGAGCAACAATAGTTGCGTCACTTTCAATAATAAATTTAGGAGTGTGAATATCTAGTTTACCCCAAGTAATTTTTTCATTTGGAACAGCACCGCTGTATGAACCGTAACTGGTTGTACTGTCTGAAATCTGACAGAAGTAACCCCAAAATGGAATGTCGTGCATTTCCATATCTTGATAAAGCATAGGCACCACGCAAATAGGAAAGTCACCCGCAATACCTCCACCAATTTGGAAAAAACCAACGCCTTTTCCACCTGAATTCTTGGTGTACCAATCAGCTAACCACATCATGTATTCAATTCCACTTTTCATAGTGGTCGGCTGAATTTCACCTTTGATGCAATAACTCGCGAAAATATTTCCCATGGTGCTATCTTCCCATCCTGGACAAATGATCGGAAGGTTGGCCTCTGCAGCAGCAATCATCCATGAGTTCTTCGGATCAATTTGGTAGTACTGCTCCAACACACCACTCAATATCATTTTGTACATAAACTCATGCGGAAAGTAACGCTCTCCTTTTGCTTGCGCATCTGCCCAAAGTGCATGAATATGTTTTTGCAATCTTCTGAATGCTTCTTCTTCTGGGATGCACGTGTCAGTCACACGATTCAATCCACGCTCTAACAATCCCCATTCCTCTTGCGGAGTTAAATCTCTGTAGTTCGGTACTCGCTCGTAATGGTCGTGAGCCACCAAATTCATAAGGTCTTCTTCCAAGTTCGCTCCTGTGCATGAAATGATATCCACCTTTCCAGCGCGAATCATTTCTGCTAATGAAATACCGAGCTCCGCAGTTGACATAGCTCCTGCAAGCGTAATCATCATTTTGCCACCTTCCGTTAAGTGTGCTTCGTAACCTTTGGCTGCGTCAACCAAAGCTGCAGAGTTGAAGTGCAAATAATTGCTCTCCATAAACTCACGCATTGTAGAATATTTTCCCATAGTGTTTGCGAAATTCGAACATCAATTCGAATTTTCAATAAAAAAGTTTATGATTTTTTTAGGGTCGGAATGTTGAAAGATAGTTAGACGTTTATCCCAATGTTCTTTCGGTACGCTCATTCACCAATTTCACAATATGACGAATGGTTCGACGCTTAATGATCCGCTCCAAATCCTTGTCGGTTCCTTCGTTGACGAGGTATTGAAATTTGAATTTCACGAGTTCACTGGTTACGGCAAACACTTTTAAATTGTATGACCCCGGTTTGATGTTCGATTGAAATTCGTTCATGCCTTCAATAATCTCGCTTTCGAGCGCCACAACGTCATTAATTGCGAGAATATCAATCTCGAAATCGAGACTGGTTTTCTTTATTTCTCTGCGGGTATAGTTAACAATATCTGAACTGAATACAACGCTGTTCGGAATGTAAATAAGATCGTCGTCTTCGTTAATTATATGAACGCTAGAAAGCGTAATGTCTTGAATCTTTCCTTTGTGAAGACCAATAGATACCTCATCTCCAATATTCACTACTCGGGCAAAGGTCATGTACATTCCATTGATGAAATTCGAAATATAGTCTTTCGCTATCAAGACAATCGCCGCTGCTAAAAGCGACAAGGTTGTCAGTGCTTTTTCCAAGGAAATGTCTAACACGGCAAGAAGCAGAAGACCGGCGTATAGCG
>CAMCUG010000074.1 GCA_945878835.1 Chryseobacterium gleum
CAAGACGGTATTCCTTACAAAGGTTTAGGTATTGGTTATGGAGATGGCGTTATTGATAATGAGCGCTTCGGAATGCGCAAGTTCGTTTACTACAACAACAGCCAAAGTCCTGTTAATGGTGAGCCCGCTTTACCGAGTCACTTCTACAATTACATGAGAGGTTTCTGGAAAAACGGACAACGCATGAACTACGGCGGTAACGGAGCTTCTGGAGCGAATGTTACCGACATTTCTGCGGATTATATGTTCCCAGACGATACCGATCCCTTGCATTGGGGAACAGGTGGAGTAATTACAGACGATTGGTCTGAAGAGTCTGAGGGTAATCCACCAAATGACCGTCGTTTCATTCAAGCTGCAGGTCCTTTTACATTGAAACCTGGTGATTACAATAACATTACGTTAGGAGTTGTATGGGCGAAAGCAAACAGCGGTGATCCTTTTGAATCTGTGCGATTACTGCGTGAATTCGATGACAAAGCACAATCATTGTTCGACAACTGTTTCGAGTTGGTTTCAGGACCCGATGCTCCAGATGTTGCCGTTCAAGAATTGGATAAAGAAATTATTCTATTGTTGAACAATGACAATGCAATCTCTACAAATTATCAAGAGAACTACGGTCCAGACCAAGGTGGTTTTGACCCAAGTATTCCAGAAGAATTAGCTGACGGAACACAACTGACTCTTGAAGACCGTTCATACAAATTTGAGGGTTATTTGGTATACCAAAGAGTGAATGACGACGTGAGCGCAAACGATTTAGGAGACATTGAAAAGGCTCGTTTAATTGCGCAGTGTGACGTTGAAAACGGAATTGGACGAATCATCAATTTCTCTCGTGACCCACTCACCGGTTATATCGTTCCTGAATTGAAAGTAGATGGCACTGATGCAGGAATTCAACGTTCATTCCAGGTAACTACAGATGCATTCGCAACAGGTAACAATGCACTTGTTAATCACAAGACCTATTACTTCATGGTTATTGCATATGGTTATAACAACTATTCGCAATATGACATCGCCTTGGAAAAAGGTCAAGACGAAGCATTCCTTTCTTCAAGAAAGAGCGCTATTGGGGAAATTCAGAAAATCTCTGCAATCCCACACATCCCTTCTCCTGAATTAGGTGGCACTATCCAAAATTCAAATTACGGAGATGGTGTTCCATTGACTCGTATTGAAGGAAAAGGAAACGGAAACAACGACTTGCTGTTGGGTTCTGAGACCGAAGCAATCATCCTTGCGAACAACAAAATCAGTGAATTAACCTACGCTCCCGGCAAGGGTCCTGTTCAAGTGAAGGTTGTCGATCCATTGCGTGTTCCTTCCGCAGACTTCGAACTTCGTCTAAAAACAACTGAATTCGGAGAAGACACTCCAGACAGTATGTATTGGGAATTGGAGAATCTTGACAACGGAACTATTTACGGAACCTATAAGAAATTCAATACTTCAAGTGAAGACGTAATTCTAGATTGGGGACTTTCAGTTACTTGGGGACAATACGATTACCAAGTTGACGGTGAAGAAGTAAAGCACTATACTGAACTTCTTTCATCTTCTGTTTCATACGATGACCCTTCAAAACCATGGTTACTTGGAATCCAAGATGCCGAAGGATTCTCTGAACAAAACTGGATTCGTTCAGGAAGTGTAAAAACAGAGGGGACAGATCCACAAGCCTTATCAGAAGCGTTGTATGACGACTTTGAGCAAGGAAGTTCTGGATTCCCATTCACAGATGAGCAAGAGAAATACGAAGCAGTTGCCGGCGGAACATGGTCTCCTTATTGCTTGGTATCAGGAACAGTCCTAGATCCAAATGATGCCACGATCATTGTAAACAACGTTGCTCCTACAACTGATGCTCTTAAAGGCGATCTAGACCAACTTGATCAACAACGCAAATCAAACATTAAAGGCCTGAATAACGTTGATGTTGTCTTCACAAAAGACAAATCGAAATGGACGCGTTGTCCTGTATTGGAAATGCAATACACCTCTTCCCTAGCTGAAGACAATGACGGTGATAACACTGTTGATCCCGAAAAAATGAAAGTACGTCGCGCACCTTCAGTTGACAAAAACGGAAGAAAAGCAGGACAGGCCGGATACAACTCAGCAGAAGGAGATTTAGTAGGTGCTATCGGTATGGGTTGGTTCCCTGGATATGCGATTGACCTGAGCACAGGAGAAAGATTGAACATGGCCTTCGGTGAGGACAGTTGGTTAGTTGGAGAAAACGGTCGCGACATGATCTGGAATCCTTCGACCCGTTTATACACAAACAATTTTCAACCATTATTCGGTGGGCAACATTGGATTTATGTGTTTAAGAACCTTCGCTACGAAGATTACTCAGCAACAAGTCCTGCCTCTAGCCTTGCTTTAAGCCCAGCTTATGACAATGGAGAGTTCTTGTACAGCAAATTGTCTGATCCATCAATCAGCTCTTCAAACTGGAAAAAAGTATTCCGCGGATGTACATGGGTTGGAAGTGGATTGGTTAATCCTGAGCACCCTTTGCTTTCTGTAGAAGAAGGTCTTATTCCTAACGATGTTCGCATTAGCATCCGTGTTGCGAAGCCTTATGCCAGTTTCGCATACGACAATCCTGACGTTACCACCACCGCAGGTTCGGTTAACGAATGGAGAAACATTTATACCTTCTCAACGAAGAATATTGCAACCACATTGAACGATGCAAATACGCTTACGTCAGTGCTAGACATTATCAATATTGTTCCTAATCCTTACTACGCGTTCAGTTCATATGAAACCAATCAGTTGGACAACCGCGTTAAGATTACCAATCTTCCAGACATTTGTACCGTTTCAATCTATGATTTGAATGGTAACAGAATCAGACAATTCAAGAAAGCTGACAAAATCACAAGTATCGATTGGGATTTGAAAAACGAAAGAAACATTCCTATCGCATCAGGAACTTACATTATACATGTAGATGTACCTGGCATTGGAGAGAAAATCTTGAAATGGTTCGGCATTATGCGTCCAGTTGACTTGAATAACTTCTAATTGAAAAACGAATTACGATCATGAAAAAATCAATCATATCACTTTCTCTGATTTTAGGAATTACCTCCTCGCTTTTTGCGGGAAATCCTGATAGATCTGGATCAGCCGGTGCGAGCCACTTGCTTGTGAATCCTTGGGCTCGTTCATCGGGATTGGGGAATTCTTCTCTCTCTTCAGTAACAGGAGTAGAAAGTGTGTTTTTAAACGTTGCAGGATTGGCCTTCACGAAAAAAACAGAATTGCTTTTCACCAATACGCAGTATTTCGTTGGAACAGGTATTCAACTAAACGCAGCAGCCTTTGGACAAAAAGTAGGAAAATCGGGTGCCTTCGCATTGTCTGTTGTAAACATGAATTTCGGAGACATCGCTCGCACTACAGAAGCTCTTCCTGAGGGAGGGATTGGTTCCTTCACTGTGAACTACTCCAACATCGGAATCAGCTTCGCGAAAGAATTTTCTAACAGTATCTACGGTGGTCTTACTGTTCGTTTAATCAGCGAAGCCATTTACAATGTGCGCTCACAAGGTGTTGCTTTCGATGCTGGAATACGCTACGTAACAGGAGAAAAAGACAACGTTCGCTTTGGTATTACTCTGCGTAACGTTGGACCTCCTATGAAATACAAGGGTGACGGTATGACAGTTTCTGCTGTAATTCCTTCAAGCGGTAATACGTTAACTGTTGAACAGCGTTCACAGCCTTATGAAATGCCTTCCATGGTAAACGTTGGTTTCGCTTACGATTTCCTAATGAAAAACAGTATGAAGTTAACAGCTAATGCTGCCTATACCTCGAACTCTTTCAGTAAGGATCAATTAGCTCTTGGTTTGGAGTATAATCTTCGCAACCGACTTTTCTTAAGAGGTGGCTTCCAGCAAGACATTGGGTCTAACACTACATACAATGCGAAAAGCGCCTTGTCTGGACCAACGGGAGGTATGACTATTCAATTGCCAGCAGGTGATAACGGAAGCGTTATTGGCTTAGATTATTCTTACCGCTTAACAAATCCTTTCAACGGAATTCATAGCATGGGAATTCACATTACGCTTTAAAATTCTTACTATATTTGTTTTGAAACCTCGTTCGCGGGGTTTCTTTATTTTAATACATACAAGACTATGTCACACATTGCCTATTACACAGCGGAAGGCCTTAAAAAATTAAAAGACGATTTATACAACCTCAAGATGGTTGAACGTCCTAAAATTAGTCAGCAAATTGCTGAAGCAAGAGACAAAGGTGACCTCAGCGAAAATGCCGAATATGACGCAGCCAAAGAAGCGCAAGGACACCTTGAAGCACGCATAGCTAAAATGGAAGACCTAGCAGCCAACGCTCGTTTAATCGACGATTCGCACATTGACAACTCTAAAGTATACATTCTCTCTCGTGTTAAGTTGAAAAACCTAAAGTCTAACACTGAAGTCGAATACACACTCGTTGCAGAAAACGAAGCCAACCTTGCTCTGAAAAAAATTAGTATTGATTCACCGATTGGCAAAGGACTTCTTGGCAAAAAAGTGGGTGATATTGCGGAAGTTCAAGTTCCTGCAGGAACTATACAACTCGAAATTCTAGACATTAATCGCTAATGGCCACCCTATTTACGCGTATTATCAATGGAGAAATCCCGTGCTACAAAATAGCTGAGAACGACCTTTTCATAGCGTTCTTAGATATCCGCCCCGTTGCAAAAGGACATGCTTTAGTGGTTCCTAAAAAGGAAATCGATTACATTTTCGAACTTCCTAACGAAGAGCTTCAAGCATTGAATCTTTTTGCAAAGGAAGTTGCTCGAAAAATTCAAACTGTTATTCCTTGTAAGAAAATTGGAATTAGCGTGATCGGATTGGAAGTTCCTCATGCGCATATGCACTTGATTCCCATCAATCATATTCACGATATGAATTTCGAAAAAGAACGATTGACTTTCACACCCGAAGAATACGCGGAGATTTGCAACGCAATCTCAAACGCATAAACTATAATATTTCGCATAAAAAAAGGCCCTATTGCTAGGGCCTTTTCTATGAATTAAAGAATCTAATTAGTTCTTCAACATTTTCTTTCTTGCAACAGCGTTGTTCGAAGTGTGAATCTCAACGGTGTACATTCCCGCAGACCAGTTTGAAGAATCTACGAATACAACTTCTTGATTGGTTGTGTTCGAGTTGTAAACCACTCTTCCCATTGCATCGAATACACGAATTGCACTTACACGCTCTGAAGCGCGAATTGCAAACGACTCATTCGCTGGATTTGGAAATACATTGAATGAAACTTCTTCGTTTTCTTCTACACCAATGTAACATGGACTAGTGTTCAAATTCAAAGCGCATGCAATACGTGGAACTGAATATCCCATAATAGTATCGCAATAAGCCATTCCTTTAGCCATTGACATGTCTGGGTTAGTTAACAAACCGTTTGCACTTCCTGGATTTGTAGCAGTGTCCCACCAATCCCAAGGAGATGAATCTGCTGGCGTTGTAGCTGGACGCTCCAATGGGAACAAACCATGGAAACCATTGTTGGTAGAGTTTGCAGCATCGGTAAATGGTTGACCTGGAGCGTAGCCTTCAGCCAATTCAAAAATCCCGTTGTTACCGTAAGCGCTCATAGCCAGTTGCACATCGTAGCTACCTTGCACTTCAACAACTGGTAAATTCAAGCCAGGAACGATTACAGTTCCAGTATAATACGGAGCAAATGGATCAGAAGGAACATGGAAAGAAATCATCGGATTGTCGTTTGCGTCAATCCAAGAAATATCTCCACAAGCACCTCCCATGTTTAAAGCAACATTAACGTCAGAGCTATAACCAACGTGGTTAGCATAGCACAACGTGTCGCCGTTTAATGGATTAACACCTACAGAAGTTCCGTTAATATCTCCGTTTACGAAATCCAATACCATTGGAATACCAGCGCTGGTTGTAAACTTAGGAAGTAACAAGTCAGTGTATGCATCAATTCCTGTTACAGCGAAAGAGATATACCCACCTGTACCTTGACCCCAAACAGCAACGCGAGTTGGATCTATTCCAAATGGATTTCCACCCTCAGCAGCAGTCATACGGAAATAACGAACAGCAGTGCGACAGTCTTGAACACCACGGTAAGCCGCGTTAATCAAAGTGCTTACACGCTCTTCTTGAGTCGCAGCGATTGGATTCCATCCAAGACGGTAATCGCAAGAAGCTACTACATAACCCAATTTAGCAAGACGAGTGCACAACTCAACAATTGTGGCATCTGTTTTTGTTCCACCTGTACCCTGGTTCTGTGGGAAAGGAAGGAAGTTTCCAGTGTGGAAATAAAGAATAACTGGACGGTTCGTTTCAGTGTCTCCAGCTGGAGAATAAACATCCATTTTTAATCCCTCTGGAACCGCTTGGCCAAGCTGGGAATAATACAATACTGTAGCGTTAACGCCATAGGTAACGTCCGTTTGAACGTCAACCGAAGTAAATTGCTCAGTCATGTAACGTTGGGCAGTTGCTCCTGTTACACTCAACATCGCAATTGCAATCAATGAGTAGATTTTTTTCATAAGTTATTTATTTGATTTTTGATGATTGAACGAATATTGTATGCTAAGATAGGCCATTCTTCCAATTGAAGGACCACCGTACACCTGAACTTGTTGATTATTTAATACGTTAGAGGCTCCTAACTTAAAGAAAACATTAGAGTCAATTAAACTGTAATTCACTTGAACATCTACCATATCGTAGGTATTTATATACCCCGTAAACTGAGGAGACCCTTCAAACAGATATCCTTGTATCCACTTGTAGTTCACACTATACCCCCAACAATTTCCTTCTTCCGATTCGAACAATTTATTTCCGGTAACGCTCAGATTATACTTGTGCTTCGGCGTATTGAAAGCTGGAATAATCGGGTCATTCGGGTCGCTTCTTACAATACTGTTGAACGAATAATTCACCCCGAAACTATGCTTTTCATGAAAATAATAATTCAATCCTACATTAGCCCCCTGCGTTGTTACCGTATTTTTTGAATTCGCTGAATAACGATAAACTTGCAAATCTTCCGGAAGGTAAGACGGCGGTGGGAAATTTGCAGAAAGACCAATATTATATCCAATGAAATGCTTGTAAGCACTGTAATACAC
>CAMCUG010000075.1 GCA_945878835.1 Chryseobacterium gleum
GAAAGTAACTCCATGTTTAATCTGCAATACAAGACTTTATTAGGAAGCCGATTCGATTATAAGTTTTCTGATAATCTCGCAATGGGAGCGACAATCATGAATTTGAAAGAAAGACCGCTTACTCAAAAGGTAAATGCAGGAGACGATCCTGTAAACAACGCCATGATGGGATTCGATATGAATTTCCAAAAGGAAGTGCCAATCATAACAAAATGGATTGATCGTATTCCCGGAATTCAAACCAAAGAAAAATCAACAGTAACGTTTAGTCTTGAAGCAGCAAAAATTTTCCCTGGTCACTCTCGCGCAATTTCCAAAGATGGAAATGCATACGTCGATGATTTCGAAGGAAGTCAAAGTGTTATCGACTTGCGCTCATTGAACCAATGGTTCATGGCATCTACACCGAAGTTACAATCCGCCCTCTTTCCTGAAGGAGATTTTGAGGACAGTCTTGTTTACGGCGCAAATCGCGCACAGTTGTCGTGGTACATTATTGATCCATTGTTCTACAGAAACAGTTCATACACGCCACCCAATATCTCTGCAGATATGCAAAGCGATCACCGCATGCGCGAGGTGTTGGAGTCTGAAGTTTTTCCGAACAGACAATTACCTTCAGGTACTCCGCCGAACATCACTTGTTTAGATCTTACCTACTACCCAGAAGAAAGAGGGATGTACAACTTCGAATTACCGAATGGTTATTCGGGACGAACGTCCGGATTGAATGACAGCGGAACATTGAAAGATCCATCATCGAGATGGGGCGGAATTCAACGGGCATTAACAACAACAGACTTCGAAACTTCGAACGTACAGTTCATTCAGTTTTGGGTCATGGATCCATTCCATGAAGATTCGGAAAATATCCAGGGAGGTGACCTTTATTTCAACTTAGGAAACGTTTCTGAAGACATTATGAATGACTCTTACATGAGTTTCGAAAATGGATTTCCCTCGGCAAATAACGATCTCCCTATTGAGCAAGGAACATGGGGTAACTATCCTGCACCTACCACTTTCAACGTGGTAAACGCATTTGATTACACCTCTGGAAATTACGAGCAACAAGATATCGGTTTAGATGGTTTGAATTCAACGGCGGAACAATCCTATTTTGCGAACTGGTTACTTCAGTTGCAAGGTTTTTTAACTCCCGATGCCTATGCGAAATATCAGCAGGATCCTTCAGCAGATAATTTTAGTTATTTCCGAAGTTCACAGGCCGATGCAGCTAACTTGAACACCGTTGAACGCTACAAAAATTTCAACAGATACGAGGGCAACTCAAACACCAATACACCCGACGGATATCCCATTGCAGCCACTACTATTCCCAATTCGGAAGACATTAACCAAGATATAACACTCAACACAATTGAAAGTTATTTTCAGTACAAAGTAAGTCTTCGTCCAAATGATTTAGGCGATGCTAATTTGGGAAGAAATTACATCACAGATACCTTCGTTACAACGAAAACAACAGCGAACAACGAAGAGCGTCAAATTCGCTGGTACCAATTCAAAATTCCAATCAAGGAATATGAAAAGCGTGTAGGAAGTATTCCTGATTTCCGTTCCATTCGATACATTCGAATGTTCTTGAAGGGTTGGGAAGAGCCGGTTACTTTGCGCTTTGCACGGTTGGAATTGGTTCGTGGTGAATGGAGGAAATACGATAACACATTAGCGGGAAATCAAGAACAAGAAATAAACGACGATCCGGAAACAACCTTCAACATCGCCGCCGTGAACATTGAAGAAAACGGAAATCGAGAGCCTGTTCCTTACGCCATTCCTCCCGGAATTATTCGCGAACAAGACGTAGCTTCTGCCAACTTAAGAAATTTGAATGAGCAGTCACTGTCGTTAAGCGTTTGCAATTTAAAAGATGGAGACGCGCGTGCTACATACAAAAATGTGAAGTATGATTTGCGCCAATACAAACGCCTTCGCATGTTCGCTCATGCCGAAGCCGCGGGCATTCAATCAGAATTAAAAGATAACGATGTCTCTGTATTCATTCGTTTAGGTTCCGACTTCGATGAAAACTATTACGAGTATGAAGTTCCAATGAGTGTAACGCCTTGGTACACCAATAATGACGACGAAATTTGGCCTGCGGAAAATAACTTTGATATTAAACTTTCCGATTTACAAAACCTAAAGATTAATCGTCCTTCTTCAACTTCTGTATTGTCTGTTGTAGATACTATTCTAGATAACAACGTTCACCTTTCGGTAAAAGGAAATCCGAACTTGGCCAACATCACAACCATGATGATTGGTATTCGAAATCCTGATAAAGACACCAATCCTTTTGGTGTAGTAGATGATGGAAGAGGGAAATGCGCAACCGTTTGGGTAAATGAATTACGCCTTTCTGAGTTCGATGAAAAATCGGGATCAGCGGCTATTGCGAGATTGACTGCGCAATTGGCAGATTTTGGAAACGTGGCGGTGTCTGGAAATATAAGCACTCCTGGTTGGGGCGCAATAGAACAAAGAGTTCAGCAAAGACAACAGGAAACAAAGATGGGGCTCGATGCAAGTAGCACGTTGCAACTGGGTAAGTTCTTCCCGAAAGATTGGGGTGTGCAATTGCCAATGTATTTAGGGTTTTCGGAAAATGTACAAACGCCAAGGTATAGTCCCCTTCAACCAGACATTCAAATGACCGATTTGCCCACTTTAAGCAAGCCGTTAAAACAAAAATCTCAAACATACACCAAACGTAGAAGCATCAATTTCACAAATGTGAAAATTGCTCCGAAAAAAGGAGCCGCTGCAGATAAGGGAGTCGGTTTACCAAGTGCTGATGACAAGGGGAAACCAGGAACGCAAGCTGCACCAACAAGCACCGACAAGCCAAAGTTTTATGGAATAGATAATTTCTCTGTTTCATACGCCTACAATGAAACATACTTCCGTGACATCAACACCGATTGGCGTTTGCAAAAACAATATCAAGGAGCCTTCGACTATAGCTTCACGAATAAGCCAAAAGAGTTCAAACCGTTAGCAAATTTCCCGGTCATTAAAACTTCGAAATATCTGAAGTGGCTCAAGGAATTCAACTTCTATGCGGGAATCAAACAACTGAGCTTCAGAACGGAAATGAATCGCTCGTATGAAACCAGTCGCATTCGAAACAACTCTTTGGAATTAACTGGCATTTATAGCGACATGCTCATTCAAACGCAAGCTCAAAAGAATTGGAATTGGACTAGAAACTATTCCATGAAATATGACTTGACCAAGAATCTGAAAACCGATTTCACCGCGAGCAATATTGCATTGGTTGGAGAACCGCGTGGAGTGATAAATAAGAACGATGTTGATTGGTACGAGTCCTACAAAGATTCCGTTTGGAGCAATATTCAACATTTCGGCGAAACAACAACCTACAATCACAACGTAGGAGTGACTTATAAACTACCGTTAGATAAATTTCCGTTATTGAACTTTATGAGCGCAGATGCGCGATACGGAGGAACATTCAGATGGGATCGCGCGCCCTTCACTCAGGATACACTGGGAAATACCATTCAGAACAGCAGACAAATTCAACTGAATGCCCAAGGTAATTTCGAAACCTTGTACAACAATGTTCCTCGTTTTAAGCAGGCTTTAACTGGAAAAAAACCTGATGCAGGTAAAAAAGATGCCGGAAAGAAAGATGATCCGACAAAGAAAGACGGCTTTGGAGATGACTTGAAGAAGAAGACAGAGAAGAAAGAAAAAGTAGATCCGTTAGATGTTGCTCTTCGATTCATTATGATGGTTCGCACAGTGAATGGAAGCTACACAAAGAATGAAGGACTGTCGCTTCCGGGATATGCCAATAGTACTAGTATTCTCGGATTCGATGATCAGTTCGATGGCCCTGGTATCGGATTCCTCGTGGGACAGCAGAATACAGATTTAATGGGCAATCCGACGGGACGCAATTTCGCTACAGATGCGGCAAGCAACGACTGGTTGGTGCAACGTCAATCTCTGAATATCCAATACAACGAGACTTTCACGGAAACTTGGAACGCGAAAATGAATTTAGAGCCTTTCCGTTATTTCAAGGTTGAACTTTCAGCGACTCGCCAAGAAGGAAAAAATTACAATTCGTTTTTCAGGTATGACCCAACCATTGACGATTACACGTTTCAATCACCAATGGAAACAGGAAATTTCTCGGCATCTTTAATAACTTGGAATACTGCATTTGTTAAGGACGACAAAGAGAACAACTACGCGAGTCCAATTTTCGATCAACTTTTAGCGAATAGAAAGGAAATATCTAGCCGTTTGAACAATGAGACATACCAACTAGCAAATCCGAATGACTCGGGGTATTATGAAGGTTTCGGATCGCTTTCTCAAAATGTAATTATCCCTTCATTTATAGCGGCCTATACAGGGCGATCAGCAAGTGAAGTAGTGTTGAGCCCATTCGCGACCAAGGCACAGCCAAACTGGAAAATCACTTATGACGGCTTAACCAAATTGCCAGCAGTGAAGAAGTACTTCAAGCAATTCAACATAACGCATAATTATCGTTCTACTGCTACCGCTTCTTATGTAACAAACTTGAAGTATGAAGAGTTTAATAATCTTCCCACAGGTATTGATCAAAGCGCAGAACAGAATTTCATTTCTCAACAACAAATAGGTACTGTAACTCTTACCGAATCCATGTCTCCTTTGGTGGGATTCGATATGACCCTGAAAACAAAAAAAGTTAACGACCCGTTGATTAAATTGGAGTACAAACGTGATCGAACTATAGCCCTGGGAATGTCGAATTATCAGATCACTGAAACGAAGAGCAATAGTTTTGTCATTGGTTTGGGATATAAAATCACCGAAGTTCCGAATCCGTTCGGAAGAAAAAAAGGAAGTAAACTTCCAGTGAAATTACTCGAAAAATCAACGTTGAATTTGCGTGTCGATTTTACCATTCGTGACAACTTTACCTTAATCAGAAAAATTGAAGAACAGCAAAATCAGGTTACAGCTGGACAAACATTGTTTAGTGTGAAATCGAGCGCCGACATGGCAATTAGCGACAAGCTAACTCTTCGTTTCTTCTACGACCATCAGATTAATAAACCGGCAATTTCGACAAGTTTCCAAACGTCGAATATTACCACCGGACTTGCCATTCGATTTACGTTGAACGGTTCAGGCGGCTCGAACACTGCCCAACCCCAAGGTGGACAATAATTTTGGGTTTCATTGTCCCATTAAACTTTTCTATTTTTTCATAGTCCTAACATTAAATTTGTGTTAAGTTCGTGGGATATTAAATCTTGTGACCCCAATTGAGCAAATAGTCCAGCAGTTCACCCCAATTTCTTTGAAAGAAATGGAAGGGATGGAACTGATGAATCGAACCGACACCAAATTTGTGGTGTCGCTTGATCAGTTGATGTCGATATTGGAGGAAGTCAAGAACACCTACCGAGTCCTTGAAGTGAATGACATTCGATTCAGTCATTATGAAACCTTGTATTATGACACGGATGAGTTTCTCTTCTATACTCGTCATCACAACGGTAAGAAAAACAGATGGAAAATCAGAAAGCGCTCCTATGTAGATAGTGCTGTGAGTTTTCTTGAATTGAAATTCAAATCAAATCGGGGCAGAACTCAAAAACAGCGTACAGGAATTCCTGAATTTGGCATTGAGTTGAACGGGGATGAGGAAAGATTCATAGGTCATAAAGCCGGAATTGATTTCCATTTGACTCCCCAGGTGAAAAATAATTTCACTCGAGTAACTTTAGTAGAACCAAGTCTGCCTGAGAGAATAACAATCGATTTAAAACTTTCTTTCGAATGGAATAATATCTTAAGAGAACTGAAGCAAATCGTTATCATTGAAGTAAAGCAGGAGAAAAGAAACCGCCTTTCGCCATTTTTACAAGCGCTAAAAAAGAGACATATTAGAGAAGAGAGTATAAGTAAATATTGTTTGGGAGTAGCTATGCTTGTACCTTTCGTGAAGAAAAATATTTTCAAAGGAAAGCTTATCAAAGTGAATAAATTAGAATCAATTAAATAAAATCATGTTAGATACACTCAATACAATTTTTTTGCAATCAGATTTTGACCCAATGGGAGGAATGAAATTTATTAACTTGGAAGATTTCTTAGGGTTAATCATTCGTTTATCTGTACATATGCTATTCGTGGTGCTTTTGGTTAGAGGTATATATTATCCCATAGCGAAAAGAAAGGATTTTCTATTCACCTATTTGCTCTTTAGTTTAACCATTTTCCTCATGTGCTTCATGCTAGAAAGCGTGAAGCTTCAAATGGGATTTGCATTGGGGTTGTTCGCAGTTTTCGGAATTATTCGTTACAGAACAGACGCTATCCCAATTAAAGAAATGACTTACCTCTTTGTTGTTATTGGAATGTCAGTGATGAATGCGCTAATCAATAAGAAAATATCGTTGGTTGAATTGTCATTCGCTAATCTTGTAATCATAGGTGCTACATACGGTCTGGAAAAGGTTTGGTTGCTGCGTCACGAAGCACAAAAAATCATTGTCTATGAAAACATTGATTTGATCAAAGTTGGAAGAGAAGAAGAAATGATAGCCGATATTGAAGCAAGAACTGGCATTAAAGTGAACCGCTTCGAAATTGGAAAAATAGATTTCCTTCGCGATACTGCTTTAATAAAAATTTACTTCTTCGAAGACGAGCAAGGAAATCAAACAGATGATTCTTTCTCGGGAAATATCAACGTCTAAAAGTTTTAGCGAAACATATTCCAGCGCAATACGTCGTCTTCAGCGATGTCTTGAGCTGTTTGTTTTCCGATCAATTGAGAAATATCCTTCGGAGAAATTCCACTTGCTGGACGCTTCCAAGTTAAATCTTCAAAAGTAACAACATGTCCAGCTGGCATAGCTTTCGCCGCCACCAAACTTCTTCGAGCATTTGCACGAGCAGGCGCTTCATCATCAATGGCAGTCAATTCAAATCCGCCCAACAATTCAACCGTGCGATTCATACGCGTATGGAAATGTTTGAGGTCTTCCTTATCCATCGCATGATAATGGTCGTTACCCGGCAAGGTCTTATCGTGTGTGAAGTGTTTTTC
>CAMCUG010000076.1 GCA_945878835.1 Chryseobacterium gleum
AAATTCTAGTTTCTTCATATTTGCAGTGCTTGATCGTAGGCATTCATGAATTGTTTTCCAACCGATTCGTATGAAAAATAATTCGTTGCATAATAAGAAATTTCTTCGCGATTTACCTCATTCATTTCCCTGTGAGATTCACTCAGTGCATTTAAGAGTTGCTCTTCATTTTTCGCATCAATGAGTTTGTTCCATGTACAAAAGCCCATGTGCTCTGCAATTCCTCCAACACGTGTTGCAATAACATTCATTCCGCTGGCCATTGCTTCAATCATGACCAAAGGTAAATTTTCGTAGTTACTGAAAAGCACAAAGGTGTGCGAAGCATTCATTTTTTCTGCAACTTCCTGTTGATTCAACGTTCCGAAAAAAGCTATGCTGTTTTCACGTATACCTATTTCCAAACTTCTTTTTTTCCAATGTTGAATATCACCGTCGCCGCCAAGTTCTAAGATAACGTCTTCCGTTTGGTCAGAGAATATCTTCCAAGTTCTAAGAATGCCTTCAATGTTTTTATGGTCGTTGTCGAGATGAGAAAGATGCACATACGTATGCACCACATTCTTCTTTTCATTCTTAAAATACGCTGTGTTTACCACGTTTGGAACAATGACCGCAGGCCTGTTGAATCCAAAGGTGCGCATGGCTTTTTCGAGTTGAAACGTTACAGGTAAGAGAAGTTTTGATCTGTTCGCAACGAAACGTATGTAGCTTTTTATGCGGAAGGAAAGAGGCGAACGTTCATTCGGGTGATAGCCTGTCCAGTTGTCTGAAATGACAAACGGTATCTTCCATTTTTGTCGAATGAAAAGTGCTTGCCATCCTTCAGGCCATATCATGTTCAACTGCACAATATCTGGTTTGTTTTGATTGAAATTGATATGGGCGATTCCTTTTTTTAAGGCTTGAATTCTGTTTCGAAACAACATGCCGTTTGAACCGTAGTAAACCCGAACTATGCGCACATTTCCTTCTACTTCATCTTCAATCTCGAAAGCATTGGTATTGATGTTTTTTGAAAGGTAGAGCACAGTTATATTTGCGAAGAGCGCGACAGCTTCGGCATGACGCTGAACAAAATTCCCAAGGGTAGGGTGGGTTTTACTCGGAAACCAACTGCTTAGAAAAAGGACATGAAGCTTTTTTTTCACTGCTGCAAGATACAAATTCAAAAAAATACTCAGGGGTATTTGTTCAAATAGAAGTTATGTGTTTATCTTTACGCCCTCTTAGACGGTGGTTTTAGCTCAGTCGGTTAGAGCATCAGTTTGTGGTTCTGAGGGTCGTGGGTTCGAATCCCATAAGCCACCCCATTAGAAAAAGAAAAGGTCGACTGTGTCGACCTTTTTTATGGAATGAAAATTCAGTTTGTGAATCTTAGTGAATCCCTTTCGAAGCCAAATAACGTTCAGCGTCTAACGCAGCCACACAACCTGTTCCCGCAGCAGTGACTGCCTGACGGTAAGTTTTGTCGGCTGCATCTCCAGCAACGAAAACCCCTTCAACATTGGTCTTTGAAGATCCTGGAGTGTTTATGATATATCCGGTTTCATCTGTGGTTATGAATTCTTTGAATACACCAGTGTTCGGATTGTGTCCGATAGCTACGAAGAAACCTGTAATATCAACTGTGCGGCTTTCTCCTGTAGCAGAATTTTTGAAGATAGCCGCTTCAACCGCGTCTTTTCCTAAAATATCTTCCGTAGTAGAATTCCAAAGAATTTCAATATTAGGTGTTTCTAAAACACGGTTCTGCATGGCTCTAGAAGCACGCATTTTATCGCTTCTTACAATCATATATACTTTTCTACAAAGCTTAGCCAAATAGGTTGCTTCCTCAGCCGCTGTATCTCCGGCTCCTACAATAGCAACATCTTGATCGCGGTAGAAGAATCCATCACACACCGCACAGGCACTCACTCCGCCTCCTAAATTACGAAGTCGGATTTCATTGTCAAGACCCAACCACTTGGCTGAGGCACCTGTTGCAATAATGACTGAATCTGCGCTTACAATGTGTTTTCCGTTGTCTATTTCAATGAAATGTTTGCTTCCAGAAAAATCGACTTTAGTCACCCATCCGTTGCGAATATCTGTTCCAAAGCGTTTGGCTTGGTTTTCCATATCGGCCATCATTTCAGGACCTTTTACGCCTAAAGGATATCCAGGAAAATTGTCTACTTCTGTAGTGTCCATCAATTGTCCACCAGGCTGTTGTCCTTGATAGATGATAGGCTTCATATCTGCACGTGCAGCATAGATAGCTGCTGTGTATCCTGCTGGTCCGCTGCCGAGGATGAGGCATTTAATGTGTTCGTTCGCTTCCATTTTCTTCTAATTTTTGAGAGCACAAATATAGTGCGAGTGATGCTTCACAAGGTGTGATTTTACGCACAGATTATTCAAAGGCTTGAATCAAGAATGCATCCCAAAGGGGATCTTCCGGTGGGGGTGCCGAGATTACAACAGGAGTCTTTTTTACAGGATGCGTAAATTCAATCTTTCTTGCATGAAGATGAATACTTGCGTTGTCATTCGTGCGTTTGCTTCCGTATTTAATGTCTCCCTTAATCGGACAGCCCAATTGCGAGAGTGTTGCACGAATTTGATGGTGTCTTCCTGTTTTCGGATATACCTCGACAAACGTGTAATGGTCGCCTTTTCCTAGGACTTTGTAGGTCAGTTCAGATTCTTTTCTGTCGGCAGCCGGTTCGTTATAGTAGAAAGACTTGTTTTGTTTCTCATCTTTCCACAAGTAATTTATCACATGTCCCTCCATCTTTGGCGGTGCGTCTTGCACAACAGCCCAATAGGTTTTGAATACATCACGCGTTTTGAAGTCAATGGTTAGTCTCGAAAGAGCCTTACTTGTTTTAGCGAACACCACAACACCGCTTACAGGACGGTCTATGCGATGAACAGTTCCGCAAAAAACTTCTCCAGGTTTGTTGTACTTGTTTTTTAAGTACTGTTTAATGATGTCGCTTAGAACCACATCTCCTGTTTTATCTCCTTGAACGATATCAGAGTTTCTTTTGTTAACGGCTATAATGTGGTTGTCTTCGTACAGAATGCGAAGGTTTTCGAGGGTTGTTACTTCAAGCGGTTTTTTTGGTGCTCGGTCCCAAACTTTGGGCGCGTGTTTTTTCATCAATACTGCTCTTTGTTGTTAGGGAAATCTGCGCTTCTTACATCGCTCACGTATTGCTCTAACGCACCTCGCATTTGTTCTCCCATGTTCAAATATTTTCTCAAAAAGCGAGGCGTGAACCCCTCAGTAATACCCAGCATATCGTGTAGCACCAAGACTTGTCCGTCTACATCTCCACCTGCACCAATTCCAATAATTGGAACATGAACTTCTTGCGCCACGTGTTTGGCAAGTGCGGCAGGAATTTTTTCTAAGACAATCGCGAAACAACCGCTCTCGGCCAAAAGTTTCGCATCGTGAATCAAACGATCTGCTTCAACTTCATCCTTAGCACGAACTTGATATGTTCCGAATTTATAAATACTCTGAGGTGTTAATCCAAGGTGACCCATTACTGGAATACCCGCCGTTAATATACGTTTTACACTTTCAACAATTTCTTCTCCTCCTTCTAATTTAACGGCATGCCCACCCGTTTCTTTCATGATACGAATGGCAGAATTCAAAGCCTCTTTCGAATTTCCTTGATACGATCCAAAGGGCATATCTACAACTACGAGAGAGCGATTACAAGCGCGAACCACACTGGCCGCGTGATAGATCATTTGGTCCAACGTAATGGGCAGCGTGGTTTCATGTCCAGCCATAACATTCGACGCCGAATCTCCGACTAGGATGACATCAATTCCAGACTGGTCAACAATGAGAGCCATGGAATAGTCGTATGCGGTTAGCATAGCAATCTTCTCGCCCTTGTTCTTCATTTCTTGAAGGGTATGGGTGGTAACTCTGCGAACTACTTTGTTTACTGACATGATTTGTTTTTTAGAGCGGCAAAAGTGGGGATTATTCCTTTACAAATATTTTTTTCGCGACAATTCCTTTTGAGCTATCTGAAATTTGAATGGCATACATTCCAAAGCTGAATTGCGAAACATCGATTCGAGTGGAACCTTGATTTTGCATATTTCCGGTGTGTACCAATTTTCCTTGGATATCGAAGATCGAATAAGTCAGTCCTCTGAATTGGGCTTCGGTAACAACCTGAATGTAGTCTTGTGCAGGTGAAGGGTATATTTTAAATACAGTGTCCTCCTCTTCATTTACATTCACATTCGATTGGAAATGCGCTGTGAATTGCGCAGTATTCAATGAGATATTTCCTTCCCAAACAGAATCTAAAATATCATTGATTAAACTGCTGCTATCCCAATAAGCGAATTCATAGCCTGGATTGGCAATGGCTTCAATTTTCACAGGAACACCATCGAAATAAACTCCAGTCCAAGGATATTCGGTAGGTTGAATGGTGCTGATATGAATTTTCCCAGAACCAAGAGGCAACACATCTAGGGTTACATCGACTTGCTGCGGTAATGCAAATCTGTTTTGAATGTGATCGCGAACTTGTTCCGTTCTGCACAACAACTCCGATTGGAATGTGAGGTGATTGTTGTAGAAATAATCCATTTGTCCGGGTAAGTTGTTCGGATCCCCCCAGCGCTGATATTCATTTGGCATTTCGGGCGCATTGAGATTGAAGTATCTGTTTTCAACAGCAATTAATCTTTCAGGTCGGTAGTTCGTGTTCATTAAATCGGCGAATCGATTGATGAAGTAGTGTTTGTATTGGGTGTTTTGAATGCTTTGTAACCAAATATTGATATACGGATTGTCTGTGCTTTGTCCAGACATGTAATCGATGTGATTAAAGTAGCAATCTGTCCAAGCATTTGGATTTAGGGCAAGCTCCATGTCAATAGTTGCGAATCTCCATCTATTGTCTGTTACATTGGATCTATAAATCTTAATGTTATTTCCCGGCCAATCTACATTGCCCATCCACGATTCCGAAATAATATAATCGGCGTAATACTTCATGTCGAAATGTTGATCTGCTTCGCTCCAATATGTCGGGCTTGCTTCGTTCAATGCATTGAAAGCATTGTATGAATTCCAGAAATTATCAGCAGACCCTTCCACTGCGCGGAGCATTCCTCCGTACCAATAACTCAACGATAGAATTTCAACGGAGTCTTTGTTTGCGCCTTCGTTTTCTTTAAACATTTCAGAATTGTACTTTTCACGAAGCTCGTAGAGTCCAAAGTATTGTCCGTTGATATAAACTGTTGCCGGGCGATATGCGCTGTAATAAGCATTTGCTCCTCGACACATGAGTTCGGCTTGACAAGCTTCTTTGTATGGAAGAGCCAAATATTGATTACTTCCATTGCGAAGATAAAAATCAGAGTACTTATTTCTATTTGGTCTTCCTGGAATGATCACTTCATTTACTGCGGTTTCACCCAAAACGCTATGGGCAAGTTCTAACCGGAAAGAGTGCTGCGGTTGAGAGCGGCTTCCACCCGCGCCACCGTCGATTTGCATTCCTGTGTTTTGAGAAAACACCAGCGGATGACCAGGAATAGAATCGAAATAATCTACATGCGCATTACGCAACCAATCCTGATCCCAATGATCGAAGATCCCTTGATCACCATACAAATTAACATTGTCTGTGGTAATTGAAAGTATAGGAGTGGTGTGACTAATGTTGAAAAGGAAAGATGCTGAGGTTACATTACTAGGAATATGGTTGGGCTTGAAAGAACGTGCACGTAATATTTTCGATTGGAAGAAAAAGATGGGCGTACCATCGTAAACCGGCGAGTTGAAATCGGGATCGCTTCCGTCTGTCGTGTATCGAATGGTGGAAGGAGCCGTGTTTAAGTCTAGAATGGAAACAGAAAATGGCGCAGCGTATATACCAGGGTTGTGGTCGAACAAAGGAGCAATTGCATTCCCCAATGAAGGCGCTCCGTTGTTGCTTGCTTCAGGTGTTGGAGTATTGAAAAGAGAGTTTGAGTTGGATCCGTTGGGGTAGCGGCCAATGCTCATGTCTACAGTTTGACATTTTATAATTAAACTGTTTTCAAGGTTTTGAGCAGGATTGAATAAAAACAACGTGTCGCCGGATCCTGAAATTTTGAAATTCGTATGAAATTGATTTCCAGCGCTTGTAATAAAGTCAGAACTCATGGCCGTTTCCGAAACATTTTTCAATGCTAATTCCACATAAGTATAATTCACTGCCTCTGTAGCCGCTACCTGAAAACCAAGAGAAGTAATAGGTCCAGCTGAAAGCCCAGCGGCAGTTAGCTCAACTGCGGGAATAAGCATTTGATTGCGAGCGCTCCAATACCAATTTCCATAAGGCGCAGGGTAGTCGGTATAGCCATTTTGAATGGTTCCGGTGCCTATGGTTATGCCATTTAATTTCATGTTCGGCCGTTGGAACGCAAGAGTTCCTTGACTGTATGAACATGAGCCCTCGCTCCCGTCGTTAAAGCTGTAGGTGGTTGAGCCGTATGCCGTAGCTGTTTGCATGAAAGAGGAGTTGGAAATGTATCCCGTGTTGCTGTATGAACAAACATTTATTGCAATACTCGAAAGGCCATCCCATTGAAATGGGGTAGTGAAAATGTGGGTGTTCCAGCCGACTACCGGAGTGAAAGACCCCGAATTTATTGCAGTGGTGAAAGGGGTCGTTGTAAATCTATTTTTATCGCTGCAGAACACAATTAAAAATGCACCAGGATTTAAGTTGTAATGTGGGAAAACCCATTGTGCGGGTTCGTTGGAATTGTCTGTTAAGGAATATCCGAACAAATCAACTGCTGATGTTCCTGCGTTATACAACTCAATCCAATCTTCGTATTCACCGTCTTCATCGGC
>CAMCUG010000077.1 GCA_945878835.1 Chryseobacterium gleum
CCATCAGAAGGAAAGCCAGCGCATTGCTGTCTTTTTCAAACGGAGTGAAATCGAAAAACTGGTTAGCGTTGAATTGCGCAAGAGCGGAATCAACAGCAGTCCATTCCACCACTTCACGAATCAATAACGAAAGATTTACTCTTCTCGCATCGAAGAGACATTGCAATGAAATGCGCAAAGCAAAGAGATGAAATCGCAAAGAATATGATGGTAGAGAAAGCTCTTCACGAACCATTACATTCAAGGTTTTGGTTGAAGTGTTTGTTGAAATATACTCCCTCGCAATAGCGGTTTGGTTGGAAGTGGAAACCAAGACGAATGGCTCATTGACCATAAAATCTTTGATCGAATGCTTTCTGGAAATGATTCGTTTCCATTCCTTGAATCCAATAAACAAATCTTTTTTTGCTCTGCTTGGAAGTCGATAGGTTAAATCATGGAGAAGTCTATGCTGAAGCATGCGCAGCTTGATATCTTCAGAAGCCCTCATCGGACGCTTGAGAAGTCCTTTCACGAAACGAATGGCAGTATTTAAGTTAGACGTTTCATTCATGAAGCAAGAGTAAGAAAGAATCAAGGTTTTGGTTCCAACTGAGTATCGGAAAATTAAAATGTTTTGAAAGTTGCTCTGCCGCTGCCTTTGCTCGCATGCCTGTTTCACAAAGAAGAATGCACGGACGATTCAATTTTTCGATTACCTCTTTCAGTTCGGAAGCTGTCACAGAAATGATTTCAGATGGGAGCGAATCGTCTTCACCCAGAAAAAATATTGGAGTACTGTGGTCTTGAAGTAATTCTTGAACAGTGATTGACACCTTGGTGTTTTTTTCTTTCGGGTTGAAATGGAAACGTGACCAAAGCCCTGTGTTTCCATCGAAATAATCAATCGCGCCAACAAACGGACAAGGATTGAGTGTCAGAAATTGAAGTGCTTGATGGGCAACATGAATGCCCACAGAAGCCACTACTGTTGGCCAAACGCCATCAACTTCGCAATCCCGTTCCACTTTGCTCGCGTCTTGAACATGTCCGAAAAGCATGGCGCTGGTTATGCTGTTCATATGAATGAATGCACTCGAACCGGCATTCATCTGCGCTGCCGCATAAAAAAATGGAATTCTTTGTTTTTCGAAGTGGCTAGCTAATTCTAGTTTCATAGCAAGGCGATCGGTGAAATCAAAAACTAAATCAATGGTTGACGCAAGTTTTTCCACTTGAGGTTTAAACATCCGCTTCACTGAGATAATTGTAACTTTTGGAAAGTGAAACGAGCAGTATTCCGTGAGGACCAGTGCTTTATTTTTTCCAATGTCACTTGGAGAGAAAAGATGTTGCCTATTTAAATTGGAGGCTTCGATTAAATCACCATCGAAGAGAGTAATATTTCCAATTCCTGAGGAAAGTAGATAAGGAAGAGCGGCGTGCGCCAATCCTCCGCATCCTATTATAAGAAGGTGCTTGTCTTTCAGATAATCTTGGTCCCAGGTCATTCTTTCAAAAGGAGTCATTTTCGAATTGCAAGATAGTTTAGAGAGTGGCTTCAGGAATATTTTACTAACAATTTTGTTTGCTAAGGAGTTGAAAATGAGTGATTAAGTAAAGAAAATGAACATGAAAAGCAAAAAAAAGTGCGTTCGACATGAAAAGTTGTACTTTTGCGGTCGTATTTAACCTTTAAAAACATCAAGACAATGTCTGAAATTGCACAAAAAGTTACCGAAATCATCGTAGATAAACTCGGTGTAGAAGCATCAGTTGTAACCCCTGAAGCTAGTTTCACCAATGATTTGGGAGCAGATTCTTTGGATACTGTAGAACTTATCATGGAATTTGAAAAAGAATTCAACATCGCTATTCCTGACGATCAAGCAGAGAAAATTGTGACTGTAGGTCAAGCGATTGATTACATCACAGCGAATAAATAATCACTCGGAAATTATTCAACTTTCCCGAAAACTATGGAGTTAAGAAGGGTCGTTGTTACTGGACTAGGAGTATTAACACCCATTGGTAATACTGTCCCAGAATACTGGAACGGTCTTATTAATGGAGTCAGTGGAGCTAATCTTATTACGCGCTTTGATGCGAGCAAATTCAAAACGAAGTTTGCTTGTGAACTCAAGGGGTTTAATATCGAAGATCACATTGAGCGAAAAGAAATGCGCAAAATGGATCCTTATACGCACTACGCTTTAGTAGTTGTGAAGGAAGCCATAGTGGATTCTGGCCTCGATGTAGAGAAGGTAGACAAAGACCGTGTTGGTGTCATTTGGGGTTCTGGGATTGGTGGTTTGAATACTTTTCAAGAAGAGTGTATTAATTTCGCGAAAGGAGATGGAACACCTCGTTTCAATCCTTTCTTCATTCCCAAAATGATTGCTGATATTGCCTCTGGGCACATTAGTATTCAATACGGATTCAGAGGTCCGAATTACACAACCGTTTCAGCTTGTGCTTCTTCAACAAACGCGTTAATAGATGCCTTTAACTACATTCGTTTAGGTAAGGCAGATATCATAGTAAGCGGTGGTTCTGAAGCTGCAATTTGTGAAGCAGGTGTTGGGGGTTTCAATGCGTGCAGAGCGCTATCTGAAAACAATGAGAATTTCAAAACAGCTTCGCGACCATTCGATAGTACCCGCGATGGATTTGTATTAGGTGAAGGAGGTGGTTGTCTAATTTTAGAAGATTTAGAGCACGCCAAAGCGCGTGGTGCTAAAATATATGCCGAACTTATCGGCGGTGGAATGTCTGCAGATGCGTATCACATTACTGCCCCACACCCAGAAGGAATTGGTGCAATCAACGTAATGAAAAACGCGCTTTCAGATGCAGGGATTACTTCAGATGCAATTGACTACATCAACGTTCACGGAACGTCTACCCCTTTAGGAGATGTTCAAGAAGCTAAGGCCATTCAAAATATTTTTGGAGAGCATGCTTACAACGTGAATATTTCAAGTACCAAGTCAATGACGGGTCACTTGTTAGGCGCTGCAGGCGCTGTAGAAGCAATCGCATCTATCTTGGCTATTAAAAATGGGATTATTCCACCAACGATTAACTTTGTAAATACCGATGAAGCTTTAGATCCGAAATTGAACTTTACCTTCAATACGGCACAACATCGTGAAGTTAATATCGCAATGACTAACACCTTCGGGTTTGGTGGTCATAACACCTCAGCCATTTTTAAGAAATACGAATGATTTGGAAGTTCTTTTCCAAAGCACATCCCAATAGGGAACTTTTCTCCTATATACAAAACACCTTTCATGTAAAGCCCAAGAATCTTGCGCTTTATGAGACAGCTTTGCGTCATGCAAGCGCTGCCGATGAAATTCAACCAGGAATAAAAAACAGCAACGAGCGATTAGAATTTTTAGGTGACGCCATTCTAGATAGCATTGTTGCCCATTATTTGTTTTCGAAGTATCCCGCTCTTACAGAAGGAGAACTAACCAAAATGAAATCGAAGATTGTTCGTCGAGATAATCTCAACGCAATCGGGTACGACTTGAAATTGTATGAATTTTTAAATGTCAGTATCGGCAAGCAGGAAATTCATGAAAGTCTAATTGGAAATGCGCTGGAAGCCTTATTTGGTGCACTTTTCCTAGATAAGGGGTATAAGGTCACTCGGGAAATAGCATTGAAATTATTGAAGGAGCATGGGCTCGACGAGCGTGTTCACTTGGATGTGGATTACAAAAGTAAATTGCACGAATGGGGACAAAAGACCCGTAGGCATTTGGTATACATCGTACGTGAGCAACGCAGCACTGGAGCGCAAATGTTGTACACTATTGCGTTGGAATTAGATGGTAAAGAAGTGGGAAGAGGTACAGGCGGTTCAAAAAAAGCGGCCGAACAATCGGCTGCGGAAGCTGCAGCCAAAGTAATATTGATAAATTAAAACTGAAAAATATGTACGGAAAAATGCAGGAACATTTACAAACTGAATTGAACGATATTCGTGAAGCGGGTTTGTTCAAAAGAGAACGTATCATTACCACCCCGCAGGGAGCAGTTATTCAAACCACGGAGGGGAAAGAGGTTTTGAATTTTTGCGGAAATAACTACCTCGGACTTTCGAGTCATCCTGCAGTTCTAGAAGCTGCAAAGGCTACAATTGATTCTCACGGATTTGGAATGTCGAGTGTTCGTTTTATCTGCGGAACACAAGACATTCATAAGACTTTAGAGCATAAACTTGCTGAATTCCTTCACACAGAAGATACCATTTTATATGCTGCTGCATTTGATGCAAACGGGGGTGTTTTTGAACCGCTGTTGAACGAGCAAGACGCAATCATTTCTGATGCATTGAATCACGCCTCAATTATCGACGGCGTTCGTTTGTGTAAGGCGGAACGTTATAGATATAAAAATAATGACATGGCTGATCTCGAAGAGCAGCTGAAAGCCGCTTCAGGTGCACGTTTTAAACTTATTGTAACAGACGGTGTGTTTTCAATGGATGGCTACGTGGCACAGTTAGATAAGATTTGTGACTTGGCCGATCAATACGGAGCAATGGTTATGGTAGACGAATGTCACGCTACCGGTTTCATTGGTAAAACAGGAAGAGGAACAATAGAGTTGAAAAACGTTTTAGGTCGTGTAGACATCATCACGGGCACTTTAGGTAAAGCGTTGGGTGGTGCAATGGGCGGATTCACAAGCGGAAGAAAAGAAATCATTGACTTGCTTCGTCAACGTTCAAGACCCTATTTGTTCTCAAATTCACTCGCTCCTTCAATCGTAGGCGCGTCTATTGCGGTAATGGACATGCTCAGTGCATCTTCAGATTTGCGCGATAAATTAGAAATTAACATCACAAGATTTAAAACGGGAATCAAAGCGGCTGGATTCGATATTAAAGACGGCGAGAGTGCAATAGTTCCAGTAATGTTGTACGACGCGAAACTTGCGCAAGATTTCGCAGACGCGTTATTGCAGGAAGGTATTTATGTTATCGGATTTTTCTACCCAGTTGTTGCGAAAGGTCAAGCGCGCATTCGTGTTCAACTAAGTGCAGGGCATGAGTTTGAGCATATTGACAAAGCCATTGAAGCTTTCACCAAAGTTGGAAAAGCACTAAATGTGATTCAATAATTTATGTCGAAATATTTAATCGTAGGACAAGGGCTAGCAGGAACACTGCTAGCCTTTTCTCTTTTGGAAAAGGGCGAGGAAGTGTTGATTGCCGACGATTACAATCACGCTTCTGCATCTCAAGTAGCGGCGGGAATGTGGAATCCGGTTACTTTCAAACGGCTAGCGGCGTCTTGGTTAGCGAAGGAAATGTTGGAGGAAATGAATGTGACTTTTCTGCGACTGGAGAACAAGTTGCAAGCGAATTTTTTTCATCAATTACCCGTTGCAAGAATTTTCAACTCCATTCAAGACGCCAATTTTTGGGATGAAAAAGCGGATCATCCAGAGGTGGGAAGATATCTGTCAACTCGCTCGAACAGAAGTGTACAGGAAAATTTCGATGCTCCTTTTGGAAACAGCGAAGTGAACGAATGCGGTTGGCTGAACGTTCCGTTGTTCCTCGAATCTTCAAAGAATTATTTCATTAATGATGGAAATTTCATCAATGAATCTGTGGAAGAAAGCGATGTGGAGTTTCATGAAAGTGGACTTCGATGGAAAGAAATGGCGTTCGATAAAATAATTCTGTGCACAGGTATAGGAGTGAATAAATGGAAGAGATTGGAAGATTTGGATCTTATTCCGAACCATGGTCAAGTTTTAGATTTACATATTGAAGGCTTGGTGTTGGATGTGATTGCAAACTTTGGACAGTTTTTACTTCCTTATGGAAATGGGAAATTCAGAGTGGGTGCAACTTACGATTGGAACGAAGTTCCAGATGTGCCTACCAACGAGGCGAGAGAATTTTTGCTATCTGAATTGAAGTCTAGATTGAATAAGGAGGTTGTAGTTGAAAGTCAGAAAACAGGTTATCGTCCCACCACCCGCGACAGACGACCCATCTTGGGATTCGCAAAGGGCAATGAAACACTAGGTGTCTTTGGCGGATTAGGTTCGAAAGGAGTGCTTCTTGCACCGTATTTCGCGAAATTGTTTACATCGGTTTTAACGGAGGGTATTGCAATTCCAAAGGAAGTAAATACCGCGCGATTCTAACAATTCAAGGTGAAGAACCTTTGAATTAGTCTACGATTCGTCCAATTTGTTCAGATAGATTTGTTATGCGCCTGAAATGTGCGAAAAATGAAACGGATCTATTTACTTCTCTTGCTATTGGCTTCGAGCCATTGGATATCTGCACAGCAGATAGATGAAGGAGATTCACGTGCTATGATTCAGGCCAACTTCATTTATCAGTTTGCGGTAAATAGCAACTGGCCGTTGGAAATGAAGAAAGGAAAATTTCTGATTGTGGTTTATGGAAACGACGCTGTCTACAAACATGTTTTAGAAAAGTATGCGATGAAACCCGTAGGCGCGCAAACCATAGAGGTGCAATCTTGGACCGATTACAAACCTGGATTAGCTAGCCATATTGTTTTTGTAGACAAATCGAAGAAGACAGATTTTGCGAAAATTATAAAAGAGGTGAAGGGTAAGAATACCTTAGTCGTAACGAATTGGGAAGGAGCATTGGGCAGTGGTGCCGCAATTAATTTCAAAACAGTTGATAATTCTATTCGTTACGAATTGAGTGAGGCAGCATTGTCGGAGAAAAGGATTACTCCTGGAAATAAAATTTTACAATGGAAAGTTCAATAGTATGAAGCACACATTCTTACTTTTTTTTATTTTACTTGGTGTGGCTCAAGTGGGCTACAGTCAAGTGAATCCAATTGTAGCGAAAGCCGCTGAATTGTGC
>CAMCUG010000078.1 GCA_945878835.1 Chryseobacterium gleum
AGAAATTATTTTTTTACACGTTCTGCTACTGCTTTGAACGCCTCTGGGTGATTCATTGCTAAGTCTGCAAGAACCTTACGGTTCAATTCAACTCCATGTGCATGAATTTGACCCATGAATGCGCTGTATGACATTCCGTGCTGACGAGCACCGGCGTTGATACGAGCAATCCACAAAGAACGGAAATCGCGCTTGCGAAGTTTACGTCCGATGTAAGCATAACATAATGCTTTTTCTACTGAGTTTTTGGCTACTGTCCAAACGTTTTTACGTGAACCGAAATAACCTTTTGCCATTTTAAGAACTTTTCTTCTTCTGGCTCTACTGGCGACTGCGTTTTTACTGCGTGGCATAACTTTTTGTTTTTAGGCTAAGGTGTTCTTTCGAACTTAAGACCTTTTACCGGGTTAAACTTTACCTTGCTTCTTTAATGAATGAACATTAGGCTACAAGCAACTGCGCCTTAATCGATTTCTCGTCAGATGGGTTTACATAACCAGTCTTTGTCAAGTTGCGCTTTTGCTTAGTGCCCTTCTTGGTTAAGATGTGACTTTTGTACGCATGCTTACGCTTAATCTTACCGGATCCAGTTACCTGGAAACGCTTCTTAGCGCCGGATTTTGTTTTCGCTTTTGGCATTTTATTTAGGTGTTAGAATTATTTCTTTTTTGGATTTATCACAACAAACATTTTCTTCCCTTCTAATTTCGGCAACAACTCTGGAGTTCCTAACTCTTCAAGTTCTTGAACGAATTTCAACAACAATATCTCTCCACGTTCTTTAAAAACAATGGAACGTCCTTTAAAGAAAACGTAAGCTCTTACCTTACTTCCTTCCTTCAAGAACTCTTGCGCGTGCTTCAACTTAAATTGAAAATCGTGATCATCCGTGTTAGGACCGAAACGAATCTCTTTTACAGTTACGTTCACCTGTTTCGCCTTCATCTCCTTCTGCTTCTTTTTCTGATCATACAGAAATTTGCGATAGTCAATGATTCTACAAACCGGTGGAACGGCATTTGGCGAAATCTCTACGAGATCTGCCTCTAAATCTTGAGCCAGTTTTAATGCTTTTTCTCTAGAATACACTCCAACTTCTACATTCTCACCTACCAAGCGTACCTCAGCTGCTGTAATGCGATCGTTAATTTTGTGCTCTGGTTCAAAGATGCGTCTGCCTCTCATCTCGCGCTTTATGATATTTCCTCCTTGTTTATTAAATTTCTTTCAACATGTTAGCCACTTCATCGTTCACCATAGTGGCAAAATCTTCAACACTAAACACACCCAAATCTCCTTCGCCTTTTTTCCGCGCAGATACTGAGTTTGCTAGCATTTCACTCTCACCAACCACCAACATGTAGGTCACTTTTGCAAGCTCCGCTTCACGTATTTTCTTTCCCACTTTCTCGTTAGTATCGTCAACGAGGGCGCGAATATCGGAAATTTCTAGCGTATTTGCTACTTTTTTTGCGTATTCGTTGTATTTCTCGCTAACAGGTAAAATTCTCACTTGCTCAGGCGATAACCACAATGGAAATTGTCCCGCACAGTGTTCAATTAAAATCGCTACAAAACGCTCCATACTTCCGAACGGAGCGCGGTGTATCATAACTGGTCTGTGCTTCTGATTGTCTGATCCAGTATACTCCAATTGGAAACGATCCGGAAGATTATAATCCAACTGAACAGTACCCAATTGCCATTTTCTTCCAATTGCATCGCGAACCATAAAGTCTAACTTCGGTCCGTAAAATGCAGCTTCTCCGTATTCCACAATAGTACGAAGCCCCTTCTCATTGGCCACTTCCTGAATAGCCAATTCCGCCTTTTCCCAATTCTCGTCCGTACCAATGTACTTCTCACGGTTAATTGGATCTCGAAGTGAAACTTGCGCCAAGAAATCGGTGAAATTCAAGGTCTTGAAAATATAGAGAACCAAGTCAATTACTTTTCCAATTTCTTCCTTCACCTGATCGGGCGTGCAGAAGATGTGCGCATCGTCTTGAGTAAATCCGCGTACACGCGTTAATCCGTGCAACTCTCCTGTTTGCTCATAGCGATAAACCGTTCCGAATTCAGAAAAGCGTAAGGGTAAATCTTTGTAACTGCGCGGTTCTGCATTGTAAATTTCGCAGTGATGCGGACAGTTCATTGGCTTAAGCATATACATCTCCCCTTCTTGCGGAGTGTGTATCGGCTGGAAACTATCTGCGCCGTATTTCGCCCAGTGACCGCTGGTTTCATACAATTCTTTCGAACCAATATGCGGAGTAATTACGGGTTGATAGCCGGCTTTCTTTTGTGCAACAGTCAAAAAGTTCTGCAAGCGTGTGCGCAAGTCGGTTCCTTTCGGCAACCACAGAGGCAAACCACTTCCCACTCGTTGAGAGAAATGGAACAATCCCATTTCCTTTCCAAGCTTTCTGTGGTCGCGTTTCTTCGCTTCTTCCACCTGAACCAAATACTCTTCAAGTTCAGCTGCTTTCGGAAATGTGATGGCGTAAACACGCGTCAACATCTTATTTTTTTCGTCGCCTCTCCAATAAGCACCGGCAACATTCATAAGCTTCGCAGCCTTAATGAATCCGGTGTTTGGAATGTGCGGACCACGACACAAGTCAGTGAAATTCCCTTGTGTGTAGAACGTTATTTCTCCGTCTTGAAGACCTTCAATTAATTCCAATTTGTACTGATCTCCCTTCTCTGTGAAGTAAGAAATCGCATCGGCTTTCGACACTTCCTTGCGAACGAATTCGTTCTTCTGACGTGCCAATTCCAACATTAATTTTTCCACCTTCGAAAAATCTTCTTGGGTGAACGGCTTTCCTTCGAAATCTACATCGTAATAAAATCCGTTTTCAATCGGAGGACCAATGGCCAACTTCACTCCTGGATAAAGCACTTCCAGCGCTTCAGCCATGAGGTGAGCAGAGCTGTGCCACATGGTGGACTTTCCATTTTCGTCGTTCCACGTGAGCAACTTTACCGTAGCGTTATCGGGGAGTGGACGCGAGGCGTCTACAACTATTCCGTTGACTTCTGCAGCAAGCACGTTACGTGCAAGACCTTCGCTAATTTGAGCAGCCAATTGCATTGCAGAAATACCTTCTTCTACAGAGCGAACGCTACCATCGGGTAAAGAGATGTTTAACATAGTGAAAAATGAGGTGCAAAGATAGCAACAACGAGGCTATTCTATTTTAAGAACTTTGCAATATTCGGTTTGAAGTAATTACTGCTTTTCATCACCTTTCCGTCTTCACGGTAGATTGGCTCTCCATTGTCGTCGAGCTTACTCATGTTGCTGCGTTGAATCTCTGCGAAGATCTCACCCATTTGCTCTTGCAAACCGTGGGCATTCATTGTCCCGCAGAGGATATAAAGCATATCTCCTAAAGCATCTGCTATTTCAACAATATCGCCATTCTGAGCGGCTTCCAGATACTCTTCGTTCTCTTCCTTCATTAAATTGAAACGCAGCGTGTATTCGCGTTCTTCCAATCCACCTGTTGGTGTTTTACGCACCGGAATTCGGAATGCGTTGTGAAATTCTTCTACACAACCGATAAGGTGTGAAAGCGATGGATTTTTTTCATTATTCATATTTCGAAAATAATTCAATGTGAACGAAAGATTATTTTTTCTTATTCACACAATTTAACAAAGTGCGAATTCGTTAAAAGAGTAAGGTTCACCCAATCGGGTGTAGGTTTTGGTTAAGGATTCGAAAACGCTCTTCAACGGAAGGGCGTTTTTGATTTTCCTGCAATAAAAAAGGGTTCCGAAGAACCCTAATCTATACTCTATCAAAGTATTTTTATTTCGCCACTGGGCCGAAGTATTTTCTTTCTTGGATACGGCTTGCTTTACCGGTAAGGCTGCGCAAGTAGAAGATACGTGCACGACGCACTTTACCACGCTTGTTCACTTCAATTTTATCGATGAATGGTGAAGCAATCGGGAAGATACGCTCAACACCTGTACTGTTTGACATTTTGCGAACGGTAAAGGTTTCGGTTGATCCTGTTCCTCTTCTTTGGATTACGACTCCAGAGAAAGTTTGAAGACGCTCTTTCACTCCTTCAATAATTTTATACGTTACAGAAATGGTGTCACCTGCAGAGAATTTTGGGTATTCTGCGATTGGATTAATTCTGCTTTCAAGTTCCTTTATGCGGTTCATAGTCGTCTAATTTTCGTCCCTAAAAATAGGGCTGCAAATATATGCATTATTCTGAAAGGAACAAGAGAGAGTTGATTTTTTTTTGATTTCCCCCCGAACGTCCCGTTTTCACTGCTATTCTTTCGGCTTCTTATCCTTGTGTTTCCAACGCTTATGGGTCCACAACCACAAGTAAGGCTCTTTATAAATATCGTCAGCCACTCGATCATTGGCCAACTGAATAAGTCCACCCGCTTCGAAATCTCTTGGGCTTTCCGTGAGTAATTCGAAGTAAGATTCGTAATAACCTCGTTTCACCTTATTGAGATGTCCGAATACCACAGGAAGGTTTAATTCCTTGGCATATTTCTCAGCGCCATAATAGGCAGGCGTTTCAATTCCAAGAAAATCAATCCATACGCACTTCTTCGGATCAGCGGGCGATTGATCTACCGCGAAGATCATTCCCATAAGCTCGCCTGGGTGCTCTTCTAAGTACTCTTTCGTTGCAAGTGTTGAAACCAATTGCATTCCGTATTTCTTGCGCGATTCACGCATCTTGCGATCGAAATACGGATTGCTCAAGCGTTTGTAAATACCAACAAGCGGCATTTGACATTGCATGGGTGCCGCCAATGCCCACATTTCCCAATTCGCATAATGCCCACCGCATAGTATGATACTCTGCCCCTTTTCTGCGTAATTCTTAAGTAGCTCTGGATTGTGAACCACGAATCGTGCACGCAATTGGCTTTCAGTTACCGAAAAATTCTTAATGACTTCCAAAATGAGGTCGCAGAAGTGCCTGTAAAAATTCCAGGCAATCTGCTCTCTTTCTTTTTTTGTTTTAGTTGGAAAGACCAATTCCAGATTGTACATCACCACCTTCTTTCGATATCCGAAACACACGTACAAAATGAAGAATGCCAAATCAGAAATCCTATACAGAATGAAATAAGGCAGCAAACTCAATGGCTTCAGGAAAAGCCAAAACAACAATCGACTCATTTTTATAAATTCTGAATCAGATTCTTCTTCGGATATTTCACCGTGAATCGCAATTGACGCTTCTCTGTCTTCTCGGGTTCAATGGTCATCTTCCACGTTACTTTTCCAGTGGTAATGTCTTGAGTAGCGCCTGAAAGTTCCTCAACTACAACTTCCAAATCTGCATTCTGCGTGAGTGGAACTTGGTCGTAGACTTCAATGTTGATTGCCTTCTTCTTCGTGTTCACGATGGTAATTTCATACGCCTTCGAAGTAGATTTCTTCACTCCGAAAACACTGGTCTTACAGAAGTCTTTCACTTGATCGCGCTTCACCGTAATGGCGTTGTCGCGTCCCAATGACAATTGAAGCGTATCGTTTGCTAAAGCAGGATCTATGTATCCGTTTCCAACAAAAGTTCCTTTGAAATAAATGTTACTTTCTCCGCTGAGTAGGCTGTACTGCATCCAGTCGATAATATCGGCTTGCAAATAAGCCGAAGCTTCCAATTTCGGGATAGCTACGTATTTGTAAGACGCTTTCAAGCGTTGCTTTTGCATAACCACTTCAACCGGCTGATTGTCGCTGGCGATGTCGTATTTGATTGAAATCTTGAATTCTGTACTTACTGAATTTGAGGTAATTGTTGTAAAGGAAGCAGACGTCTGCATGTTATTCATTGCCCGAGAATCCTTATCCATTTCCGCCATATATCCAGATGCCATAGCTGCAGGCTTCCGCTCGTAATCGTCCTCTGCTTTTGCTCTTCCTCGATATGCTTGTGGTGCGTATATGTTCACGTACCATGGATTCAAAGCTGGGACCTGTGCACCCACATTTGGATTACCTGTTGAAATGGTAAGGTTCACTCGCTTCCAATCTGCGCCTGTGCCTTGCCACACCTTTGCGCGATAAGTGAATTCAATATCAGATTCAATGTCTTCTGCACGCAAATCGTAATAAGGTGTCCAACCTGCATTCGTTGCTAAATAAGTAATCACCACATCTACTTTTTTATCCTCGTCTGTTGTTACAACAAATTCAATTTCACCTGGATTGGTAACGTTCTGCGATTGCAACTGCGAAAGCTGCGTTTGCAAATGCTGAAGCTTTTCGTTGTTCTCGCGATCGGTTTGATTCAAGTCTAAAATCTTGTATTCAATTTCCTTCATGCGACTTCTGTAAAAGTCTGCCATCTCTAAAAGGTCTTCGCGAATAAGCAATGCATTGTCGCCCTTAATGGAGCGATTGGCCTGCAAGAAAGCCTTTTCTTCCTGATAAACAGCGCGTAAACTTGCGCGCTCAGAAGTTTGAAATCCCAAAAGTTTAATACTGTCTTGAATGGCACGCACGCGGGTATTCGAAACCTTAGAAGTGTAATTCATCTGATGCTTCACACTTAGAATGGTGTAATCCTTACTTCCTAAAATCTGAATAGAGTTAACGTCCATGCCGGCTGTAAGTCCAGATAGAACAAGGGTATTCTCCCCCTTCTTCAAGTTTACATCGCCCTTATGCGTCACTTGCGCACCGCTCAAGAATAGTGTTACATCGGTGATTGGAGCGGTTACGCTTTTTGATTGAGAAAAAGAAACAAACGCACATAGCGCAAAGAAAAGGGTTAGCCTTCTATTCATGGTCTAATAATTTTTTGTAAAAATAAGTCTTTGTGGAACAGATTCAAGAC